>JAISLG010000084.1 GCA_031260615.1 Oscillospiraceae bacterium
CACGATTGTGCAAGTAGCGTCGGGGCGTTTCGGCGTGCATAAGGACTACTTGAACGCGGGTGCGGCAGTCGAGATTAAAATGGGACAAGGCGCGAAACCGGGTATCGGCGGACACCTCCCGGGTATTAAAATAGGCGCGGACGTATCGCGCACTCGTATGATACCTATGGGAACAGACGCAATATCCCCCGCACCGCACCACGATATATATTCAATCGAGGATTTGCGGCAACTTGTATTATCCTTGAAAGAGGCGACAAACTTTGAAAAGCCCGTAATCGTAAAAATCGCGGCGGTGCATAACGTAGCGGCGATAGCGAGCGGCATTGCGCGGTCTGGCGCGGATATTATTGCAATAGACGGGTTCAGGGGCGGTACTGGCGCGGCGCCGCAACGGATACGCGATAACGTGGGTATCCCGATTGAATTGGCACTCGCAAGCGTTGACAAACGGCTCCGCGATGAGGGTATCCGCAATGACATATCCATTGTCGTGGGCGGTTCGATACGGAGTTCCTCGGATGTATTTAAGGCGGTTGCGCTCGGCGCGGACGCTTGCTATATCGGAACGGCGGCTTGCCTTGCAATGGGCTGTCACCTTTGCCGTGCGTGCCACGAGGGCAAGTGCAACTGGGGTATTGCCACACAACGCCCCGACCTTATAAAACGCCTTAACCCCGACATTGCATACAAGCGGCTTGTTAATTTGGTAACGGCTTGGGACCACGAGATTAAAGAACTTATGGGCGGTATGGGTATCAACTCAATCGAGAGTTTGCGCGGCAACCGCCTTATGTTACGCGGTATCGGGCTGACGGAAAAAGAACTTGACATACTCGGCATAAAATACGCGGGCGAATAATCCCTCACACGCTCCATATCGGTGATAAGGAATATAACTAATGAAAAAAATATATGTCAAAGAAGAACACTGTCTTGGCTGTCATCTTTGCGAAACGTACTGCGCGGCGGCGAATTCTGCGGACGGCAAAAACGGCGAGCGCAATTACTTAGTCAAAGCGTTTTCGCGTGCGGAAACGCCCGTTTCCCGTGTGCGTATCGAAAGCGAAACTGCCGATAGCAAAGGCGTAAACTTCGCCGTGCAATGCCGTCACTGTGAAGTGCCGCTATGCGTGAAAGGGTGCATTACAGGGGCATTGTCCGTGACCGATGGTGTAGTGTCCGTGGACGATACACGGTGCGTGGGCTGCTATACTTGCGTGCTGACTTGCCCGTATGGGTGCATTGTTATACCGCCCGAAAACGGCGACGGCGCAACCAATGGGAAACGCCACATTATCAAAAAATGCGATTTGTGCGTGTCGCGCGGCGCAACACCCGCTTGCGTCGAGGGTTGCCCGAATGGTGCAATCGTTGTCGAAGAACGTGCTTGATAATGTTCGTAATCTCCATATTAAAACACCATAACTATCGGCATAACTGCCTATTAAAATATAAAACGAGAGTATTATAAATGGCGTATGTAATTATCGGCAACTCCGCGGCGGCTGTCGGCGCGATTGAGGGGATACGCAAAATAGATGCGGAAACCCCGATTACCGTAATATCCGATGAAAACTACCGCGCGTATTCGCGCCCCCTTATCAGTTACTGGCTCGGCGGAAAACTCGGCGGTGACGATAAGATATTCTATCGGGACGCGGATTTCTATGAAAAAAATAAGGCGTTCCCTGTCCTCGGCAAGTCCGTTACCAAAATTAACAAGGACGCGAAAACTGTTTCGCTGTCGGACGGAGCGGAGATTGTTTATGACAAACTCCTTGTCGCAACGGGTTCAAAGCCGTTTGTGCCGCCTATGACGGGGCTTGACAAGGTTGAAAAACAATACACATTTATGGATTACAGCAGTGTAATCAACATCAAATCCGCTCTCGAAAATATCAGCGGCGCGCGTAAAATACTTATAATCGGAGCGGGTCTGATTGGACTAAAAGCCGCCGAGAGTTTCTATGAGATTTCGCGCCCCAATGACAAAATAACCGTGGTCGATATGGCGGACAGGATACTCCCGTCCATTCTCGATGTGTCGGCAGGGCAGATAATGCAAAAACATTTAGAGGAAAAACAAGTCGCGTTTGAACTCGGAACAGTAGTGGATACGTTCACCGTGAACCCGATTAACGGCACGCAAATGGCTGTCCTCAAAAATGGTAAGAATATCGACTTCGACATTCTAATTCTCGCTGTCGGTGTTCGCCCGAATATTTCACTTGTACAGGATATCGGCGGAGCGGTCGGTCGCGCTATCAAAACCGATAAGACCCAACTCACCACAATACCCGATGTGTACGCGGCAGGGGATTGCACGGAGAGTTTCGATGTGTCGAGCGGCACGGATAAGGTGCTTGCACTTCTACCGAACGCGTATTTGCAAGGCGAGGCGGCTGGTGTGAATATGGCTTGCACTCAACTCGGCAATGGTTCGTCCGTTCCTTACGAAAATGCAATTCCTATGAACGCAATCGGCTTTTTCGGGTTGCATATCATCACTGCGGGTTCGTATGACGGCACGGAATTACTCGTCACCGAGGGCAGTAAATCATACAAAAAATTCTTTGTCAAGGACAATAAATTAGTCGGGTATATTCTCCTCGGCGACATCGAACGCGCAGGGATTTATACAAGTCTGATTCGCGAACAAACTCCACTCGACACCGTTAATTTTGACCTCTTAAAAAAGAATCCGCAATTACTCGGGTTCGGGAAAGACAAACGAAAGGAGAAATTGGCTTGACTACCGTAATATGTGAAAAAGTCCCGAACGTGGACGTTGACAGGGATATAAACAGCCAAATCAAGAACGCGCCTGACGGCGACGTGCTTGTTAAGAATGTCGCAGGGCACCGTTACATAGGTAACGGAACGAGCGGAAAGGCGATAACTATCGAGGGAACGCCGGGCAATGCGCTCGGAGCATATCTCAACGGCAGTACCATTATCGTGAACGGCAACGCGCAAGATGCGGTCGGCGATACAATGAACTGCGGCTCGATTGTAATACACGGGAACGCGGGTGATACCGTTGGGTATGGTATGCGTGACGGGAAAATATTCATCAAGGGCAACGCTGGATACCGTTCGGGTATCCATATGAAAGAATATCAGGACAAAGTGCCGCTCGTTGTAATCGGCGGCAAAACTGGGAATTTCCTCGGCGAGTATCAGGCTGGCGGGACAATAATCGTCCTCGGACTCGATAACGTAAATGCACCGAGCGGTGTACCCGCTGTCGGTGGGTTCTGCGCTACGGGGCAACACGGGGGGCGTATTTATATCCGCTCCGATGTATTACCAGAATTTTTACCCGTACAGGTTATCTGCGCCGATGCGGACGACTCCGATAAGGAGTTCATAAAACCCTTCATCACCGAGTTTGTCGAGCATTTCTCCGACCTCGGACAAACCGTTGACGGGTTGCTCGCCGCGCATTTCTTCAAACTTACCCCGAACAGCAAATCGCCTTACAAGCAATTGTATGTGAATAACTGATAACTACCACACTACCACACTACCACACTACCACACTACCACACAAAAACACCCTCGAATTGACGAGGGTGTTTGTATATTTATAAAATATTTAGTCATCAAGGTTACTTAGATTCTCCGAACCGTCCACGTTCTTGTCAAATACGACTTCGCCATTTTTGATACATATTACGCGCCCACCAAAATATTTCACCATATCGTGGCTGTGCGTAACCATTATTACGGTTTTCCCCTGTCGGTTAATATCGCGGAACAGTTCAACAATTTCATACGACAGTTCGGGGTCGATATTGCCTGTCGGCTCGTCCGCGATTATTAGTGACGGGTTACCTGCGAACGCGCGCGCAATCGCGCACCGTTGCTGTTCTCCGCCCGATAACTGTGACGGGTAACTACGCGCTTTGTTCAGCAAATGTACTAATTCGAGCGCGTATAATACACGCTTCTTGATTTCCCGTGACGACTTGTTCATTATCCGCAACACGAACGCGACATTTTCATACACGGTCATTGACGGGATAAGACGGAAGTCCTGAAACACCATACCTATCGTACGGCGGAACTTCGGCACTTGCGAGCGTTTCATTCTCGTGATGTTGTAGTCGTTCACAAAAACGTGTCCCGATGACGGTAGTTTGCGCCGCGTCAACAGGTTAAGCAATGTGCTTTTCCCAGCACCCGATTTTCCGATAAGGAACACAAATTCCCCATCGTCAATCCGCAAATTTATGTCTTTCAGCGCGTGTATGCGCGTTCCGTCTTTGAAGTGAACGTCAACATTTTTGAATTCAACCATACATTACCTTGTAATTGTATTTAATGCGGCAACCGCCGCGCGTTTACCCGCTCCCATAGCCGATATGACAGTCGCCGCGCCCGTGACGGCATCGCCGCCCGAATACACATTAGGTAGGTTTGTTGCGCCGTTTTCGTCCGTTATTATCCGACCGCGTTCGGTGTGCAGTTCGGGTGTATTGTTCGCGATTATCGGGTTCGGCGATGTGCCGACTGCGATTACGGCGCACTCCACGGGTAGTGTCTGTGTCGCGCCCTCGATTATTATCGCATTGCGCCGCCCTCTTTCATCGGGCTCGGTGAGTTTTGTCGGGGCATATACAATCCCGTTTAGTCGACCGCGCTCGTCCGCAGTAAATTCGAGAGGCGCGGACAGTTCCTTTATAACTATCCCTTCCTCGACCGCGTGCCGTACTTCCTCGGTTCGCGCCGGCATTTCCGCGACCGTGCGCCGATATAATAACACGACTTTTTTCGCGCCGATGCGTAACGCTGTCCGTGCCGCGTCCATCGCGACATTACCGCCGCCGATTACCGCAACCGTATCCGCGCGGAACAGTGGCGTGTCGTATTCGGGGAGGTATGCTTTGCAGAGGTTCGCGCGCGTGAGGTATTCGTTCGCGGAGAATACACCTGGCAACCCCTCCCCCTTGATGTTCAAAAACTGTGGCAACCCCGCACCCGTTCCGATGAATACACAGGTATGTTTTTCGCGTAGTTCGGCGAGTGTATGGGTGTTCCCCACCACGGCATTTAATTTTATTTCCGCTCCGAGCGACACGAGCCGTGCAATTTCGTCACGGACTATCCGCTTAGGCAAGCGGAATTCGGGGATACCGTACACGAGTACGCCGCCTGCGGTATGGTTCGCCTCGTACATTGTTACGGGAACGCCGTGTGCGAGCAATTCCCCTGCGAACGCCAAACTTGCGGGACCCGTGCCGATTACGGCGGCGGTTTTGTCGCCGACTGATTTGGATATTGGGGCGTTGCTGTTGCCGTTGTCGGCGGCGTATCGTTCGAGTTGCCCGATAGCGACGGGTTCACCTTTTATGCCGAGTATGCACTGTCCTTCGCATTGCCGTTCTTGCGGACAGACCCGACCGCATATTGACGGGAGCGCGTTCGCGGATATTATTTTTTGGTACGCGCCGCGAGCATTGCCCTGTTTGAGTTCGGATATAAACTCGGGTATCGGTACATTAACGGGGCAACCGCCGACACATTTCGGTGCGTTGCAGTTCAAACATCGCGCCGCCTCGGCAGTTGCCGTTTCCTCGTCGAACCCGAGATTAACCTCGCCGAAAGTAGTTCGGCGGAGGGTTTGTTCCAAAAGCGGCGGTATATTTCTGTTTGTCATTTATTTAATTATTCACCTTTTTTCGCGACTATATTACCCGACAAAGCCGACAGTTGTCGCGCGAGAGTATCCTGACGTTTTTTTTCTTCGCCCTCGACTTTTTTGAGCGCGTTGGGGGTATTCCAACCGAGCGTTGCAAGTTGTTTTACTGCTTCGGGGAGTTTTAGGTCGGCGGATTTTTTCAGCCAGTCATAGGACAACCGCAAATCGGGGGGCGTACCGCGCCCAACCGCGTAACAACCTGCCAAATTAAACATTGCTTTTGGGTCGCCGAGTTTCGATGCGGCGAGCCACCACTCGAAACATTTATCCTCGTCACGCGGCAACCCTTTGCCCTCCAAATATGCTTGCCCGAGGTTCACCATAGCGAAAACATTACCTTCGTCAGCGGCTTTTTTGAGCACTGCCGCACCCTTTTCGGGGTTATTTATTTCGGGGTTTTTGCTGTAATAAAGTTCGGCAAGGCGCACGGCGGCATTTTGGTCGCCGAGTTCCTCCGCTTTTTTGAAGTATTCGCTTGCTTTTTCGTCACTCCTCGGGAATGGTTTGTCCTCGCCTTTTTCAAACAAATACATTATACCGAGGTTGAAGTAACCTGCGGCTAATCCCGCATCTCCCGCCTTACCGTACCATTCGGCGGCGGCAACGGGGTCACGTTTAATCCCAAATCCGCGGTGGTATATATTCCCCACGCCGAGCATCGCCGGTGTAATCCCAAGGTCGGCGGCTTGCTTGAAACATTCAAGCCCGGTTGCGAAGTCTTGCTTTTCGCAAGCGGCTTTTCCCTTTTCAAATATTTCTATTGCCTGTTTGTTTTCCATAAATTTATTTCCCGTTATATTTATTCCGTGCCTGTTCAATTCCGTTGGTTAATACAAATTCAATTGCCTCGACTGCGGTATCCGCGGCATTATCGAACGCTGTCCGCTCATCGGGTTTGAATACGGATAATACCCAAGCGGCGAGGTCGTATTCGGGCGATGGTTTCGCGCCGACACCCATTTTAACGCGCGGAAAATTGTCCGTATCGAGCCGCGATATAATATCCTTGACACCGTTCTGCCCCCCGTGCGAGCCACTCGGACGTATTCGCAATTTCCCCGGGGGAAAGTTAATATCGTCACATATTACAAGCAAATTTTCGGGCGGAATCTTGTAATATCCGAGAACCGCCTCCACGCAACGCCCACTTTCATTCATAAAAGTCTGCGGCATAACGAGCAATACGCGCTTATCGGCAATCCGCACATCGGCACACAAACCTTCGAGTTTACTTCGGAATTTATCCGCCCCGAATTTCCGTGCTAATTTATCAACCACAATAAACCCGGCATTGTGGCGTGTCCCCTCGTATTTTTTGCTCGGGTTGCCGAGACCGCATATAACATAATCGTAGGTGGGTTTTGTAAATCCAAACATTCAAGTATTGTTTAATTGTTTTTCTTAGTTTCGTTTTAACTTTTCAAGTTCCTCGGCGATACGGAGCGAGTCGAAAACCTCATCACATATCCCATCCATAAACGCGTCAAGTTTGTACAGGGTAAGCCCAATTCGGTGGTCGGTTACGCGCCCTTGCGGAAAATTGTATGTTCGTATCCGTTCTGAGCGGTCGCCCGTCCCGACTTGTATACGCCGTTGCTCGGATATTTTGCCTGTTTCCTCGGCGTGTTTGAGGTCGTACAGTTTCGTGTACAACATTTTCATAGCCCTGTCTTTGTTTTTGAATTGACTCCGTTCCTCTTGGCACTCGACGGCGATACCAGTCGGGTTATGCACGATACGGATTGCGGACGATGTTTTGTTGATATGTTGTCCGCCCGCGCCGCTACTCCGACACGCGGTAATTGTGAGGTCGTTATCGTTTATTTCGACATCGGTTTCCTCCGCCTCGGGTAGTACGGCGACTGTGACGGCGGACGTGTGAATACGTCCCCCCGCCTCCGTTTCGGGTACTCGCTGAACGCGGTGCGCGCCGCTCTCGTATTTCAATTTCGCGTACACGCCGTCACCGCTGATTAAAAACGACACTTCCTTGTAACCGCCGAGTTCTGTCGGGTTTTCGTCCATTATTTCGACTTTGTATCCATTCGCCACAGCGTACATTCCGTACATTCTATACAGCGAATGTGCGAACAATGCCGCTTCCTCGCCGCCGACACCCGCGCGTATCTCGATTATTACATTGCGGTCGTCATCGGGGTTTTTGGGGAGTAATAATATCTTCAACTGTTCTTCAAGGTTTTGCATAGCCTCTTTTGCCTCAAAGAACTGCTCATCAGCGATGGCACGCAACTCAGCGTCGCACCCCGAATCCGCAAGAATCTCCTTGGCATCGGAAAATTCCCGATACATCGCCGTATACAACGCGTATTTGTCGATTATCGGGGACAGCCCCTTTAATTCCTTATTAAGCGACCTATACAGCGACAAGTCCGACACCGTTGCGGGGTCGGACAATAAACGATGTATCTCGGTGTAACGGTTGTTTATTTCCTCTAATTTCTCAAACATTCAACTTAACTTCACACATAATCTGTAATACCGCGCACACTCACCTCACCCGAATTCACAGTGAAGTAACCGCCGTTTTCGTCCGCGCAATACAATTCGCCTTTGTCCGTGATGTCAACAGCATTGCCGTAAACTATGCGGGTCGGGTATATAACTTTGACAGGTTTTCCGACATTCACGCACAGTGTCTTGTATCGGGAAAGCACGTCAACGAACGGCTTATTATGGTATTCATACTCGGCGATGACGAGGTCGCGTATAACGGACTTGTCTGTTTCGAGGTGCAGACTGCCCGCATTTGGCAACCCGTGTTCCGCAAAATAACTGTCCGCGACATTCAAGTTAATCCCGATACCGACTATAATATCCGTGCCGATTTTCTCGCAAAGTATGCCGCATATTTTTTTGTAATTGCCGTCAATGTCGATAACAATATCGTTGCACCATTTAATCCCGACTTGAACCTTTTTGCTACAAAATTTGCGCAACACCTCGCACACAATCACCGCGAACAGGTGAGTAATCCCAATCGGGTCGCCGTTTTTGACGAGCATTGAAAAGCACAGTTGCCCGTTTGGGGATTCCCATTTTTTGCCGACACGTCCTTTGCCATTAGTCTGCTTATCGGCGAAAACCGCTGTATTATCGGCAAATTCGAGGATATGCTCTCTGATATAGTCGTTCGTAGACGGGAGCGTATCGAATGTTAAAAGTTGCATATTATTTTGTCACTCGGCTAATTCCGGGAGATTGGTAGTGTCAGTGGAGATAATCTCGGGTTCACCCTCGCCGGGTTCACGTTTAAGTTCGACAATTTTCATATTCACGTTGCCATCTATATCAATGTCGATTACGCCGAAAGTGGGGGGGTTATGTCCGCGCGGCGCGGAAATACTGCCGGGGTTCATCACATAAACGCCGTCTATTATCTCAGTTTTGTAGACGTGCGTATGCCCATACAACGCGATTTTGCAGTCGTTTAACTTTG
The DNA here is from genome assembly GCA_031260615.1 of Oscillospiraceae bacterium. Lineage (GTDB taxonomy): Bacteria > Bacillota > Clostridia > Oscillospirales > Ruminococcaceae > Ruminiclostridium_E. The sequence continues at coordinate 9,165 of JAISLG010000084.1, forward strand.
CGGCGGCGACAAGAGCATCAAGCCCGTCGTGGACATTTTTGGTATGCCCGTGTACACAAAGCATTTTATAATTCCCGACAGTAATCACGTTTTCTGACTTGTAATCGCCGTAATCGCAGTTGCCTTTTATAAAGACAAACTGTTTGCCGGGGTTCTCATTTTTGAGGTCTTGAAATTCAAATTCGCCGTCGCCGAGGTGGATAAACAACTTGCTGTCAGATTCCAATTCAAAGGCACGTTTAAGCATATTGAAATCTTTATGGGAGTCGGAAAAAACAGAAATTTTCATATCACGCCTACTTATTTTTTATGGAAAGGTATCAGCCAATTTGATAAAGTTCCAAATATTTTTTATACGCCGACCGTATTTTTTTCGCGTAGTTTTCGGCGTCGCGGTAAGGGATTTTGTCGAGTGTTTTCCCGTCTTTTGAGTATGCCTTATTTTCGAGCCACGCGGACACGCCGCCAGCCCCGGCGTAGTAACCGCACGCGATTAAATCGACCTCATCATCGGACAATCCATCGGACGTATCCGCGAATTTTTCGGCGAGGTAGGAGAGGTAATACGCGCCGTATTTGATATTCGTTTCGGGGGTATACATCGCGTAGTATTCGGTATCCGCCTCGGACTTGTCCCCGACATCTACCCGGAATCGGAATTTTATCCAATCGAACGTGTCGGGCATAATTTGCATAAGCCCACGCGCACCCGTTTCGGACACAGCCGCCGCATCGAAACCACTCTCTGTCTTAATTGTAGCGAAAATTAAAAATTTGTCAATATTATAGAGTGCGGAATACTGAATCACGCTGTCCGAATACTTCATCGGGTAACGGATTTGCACCGCCTGTTTACGCTTTTCGGATATATCATCGCGGAAGATATACAACACGGCGGCGACAAGTGCAATAGCGAAAACAACGGCGGTTATGCGGTTATTACGCCGTATCCGTTTGCGGCGAAGTTCCCGTTTTGTAAGTCGGGACTTGCTTACAGAAGTCGATGACTTTTCGTTCAAATATTTTTTGTTCCCCGTCATTAAGTATAACGTAGTCCGATTTTGCGCTGAAATATTCGGCGGTTTTCTGTGCTGAGAGGCGTAACGCCGCTTGTTCGGGTGTGAGGCTATCGCGCGCAACGATACGGGTTATCAGCGTTTTGCTCGGAGCGGTTACCGCGAGTATTATATCACAGAGTTTATCCGCATTCGCCTCGAATAATGTCGGCGCGTCGAGTACGATGTATTCATTTTCGGGTTGCAACTCAGCGATACGCTTGATAATCGTTGCCGTGACGTACTTGAATACAATTCGCTCATACTTTTGTTTAAGGGCGATGTCGGCGAATACAATCTCAGCAATTTTCGCGCGGTTGAGGGAAAACTTATCGCTTATCGCACCGCGCAACCTCGGCATTTTGGCGTGTATTTCGTGAACGCAATCCGACCCAATCCCCGTCACGTCCTTAGCTACCCCGTCACAATCAATCACGGCGGCGGCAAGCCCTCCCGACACCACGCTCCCCGATATTATTCTCGCGGCACAGGTTTTCCCCGCGCCGCTGTTGCCTGTCAAGCCGATTATCATTATATGTGTTTTTCCTTTACCGTTTTGCCGTTGTCACAAAATTATGTATGT
>JAISLG010000029.1 GCA_031260615.1 Oscillospiraceae bacterium
TCCACGACATACCCACGCGCAATCCTGTCAATCAAATTACCCGCGCCGCCTCCGATTAACATACACAAAGCCCATATCTGCGCCTTCTCGTTAATTATCTTCCGAATCAGCAAATACAGTGCGAATATTAGAAAAAGCCCTGTAATTATCGACAGCAACGGTATTTGCCCTTGAAATATCCCGAACGACGCACCTCGATTTTCCACATAGGTGAAGTTCAGTATCTGTGCGCCGTTCACTTCGATAAGGTTCTTGAACCCAATAGGCTTTATTGTTTTAATAACCTCGTACTTCGACCATTGGTCGAGGGCTACCGACACAACCGCAGCAATTAAACCGAATACGAGTGTCTTAGACGGTTTGGTTGTTTTGGATTTTTTTGTTGCCTTTTTCATTTAATGTCCCCGACAACCGCCGCACAGCGCGCGCATATATTTTCGGTTTCCGTGTATGTCCAACATCGTTCACATTTATGCAACCCCTCGGTCGCCGCGTTTTTAACCGTAACGGTAAGGTTCGGTACTTGCCCCGTATATTCGCCCGTGCCTTTGTTCACGGTAACCTTCGATACGATGAAACTTTGCGCATAAGTTTTATTATACGCAATTAGGCGATCGTACGTTTCCTCGTCTGTGGTGTAGAGTTCGATTATTGCTTCGAGGGGCTTGCCGATTACTTTTTCGGCGCGTTTAATTTCGAGCGCGGCGAGTACATCGTCACGGATTTGACGGATACAGTTCCATTTGTCGGTAATGTCGGTTTCGCCTGTTATAATCGTCTTGTCGGGGAAGTCATTGAACAATACGCCGCGCGTGTCGTCCGACTTTGCGTGGGGAAGATATTCCCAAATCTCCTCAGACGTGAACGCAATTATCGGCGCAATCAACCGCGTAAACCCGGACAGTATAGTATAGAGTGCAGTCTGTGCGCTCCGCCGAGGTAATTTGTCGGAAGTTTCACAGTAGAGTCTGTCCTTGATAATATCGAGGTATAACCCCGACATATCCGTCACGCAAAATTCATTCACGGCTTTGTAAGCCTTATAGAAGTCGGTACTTTCGTAAGCGTCCTTAACATCGTCAATCAATTTATTAAACACAATAAGCGCGTATTTGTCGAGTTCGTCAAGGTTGGCGGTCGGCACACTATCCGTATCGGGGTTGAAGTCGTAAAGATTAGACAGCATAAACCGCGCGGTATTGCGTATTTTACGATACACCTCGGATATTTGCTTAACCATATCGTCACTCACGCGTATATCGGCGTGGTAATCGGAAGACACAACCCACAGGCGAAGTATGTCCGCGCCGTATTTGTCAACTATCTGTTCGGGTAGTATCGAGTTGCCGAGGGATTTGTGCATTTGCCGACCTTGCCCGTCCACGACCCAACCGTGGGTTAGGACAGCCTTGTAGGGGGCGCGCCCATAAACGGCGGACGAGGTGAGGAGGGAGGACTGAAACCAACCGCGATATTGGTCTGCGCCTTCTAAATACAAATCGGCTTGCGGTTCGGTGGAGGGGTGTACATTTAATTCATCGCGCTGTTCAACAACAGCCGCATACGAGCAACCGCTGTCAAACCATACATCGAATATGTCATTTTCTTTAACAAACTCGGTACAGCCGCATTTGCATTTTACAGTATCGGGTAGGAAATCTTTCGGGTCTTTGTCGTACCAAGCATCGGAACTTTCCACGCGGAACAATTCGGCAGTCGCCTTGATAGTATCGTCATTGCAGATTACTTCACCGCAATCTTTACAGTAGAGTACAGGTATCGGCACACCCCAACGCCGCTGACGGGAGATACACCAGTCACTACGCCCCGTCACCATATTTTCGATACGGCCGAGTCCCCACGAGGGAAGCCATTTAGTATCGTGAATTGCTTTGACGGCGACGTCCGTAAATTTGTCAACAGAGCAGAACCATTGCGAGGTTGCGCGGTAGATAATTGGGTCGTGACACCGCCAACAGTGCGGATACGAGTGATTGATAAGTTTTTCGGATAATAATAGTCCCTTGTCTTTGAGGTCGGCGAGTATTATTTTGTTAGCCTCGTTGGTAGTCTTGCCTGATACATTTTCCCCTGCAATATCGGTGAGTCGTCCTTTTTCGTCAACAGGAACAATAATCTCAAACAGCCCCTTATACTGATTGCATACTTCGTAGTCCTCCACGCCGAACCCGGGAGCAGTATGGACGAGTCCCGTACCGCTGCCGCCCGTAACGTGGTTGCCGCATATTACGGGGCTTTTGCGCGGCAAGAACGGGTGGGAAGTTTCGAGCAATTCGAGTTCCTTACCCGTAATGGTTTCGGGGAGTACACGCGCGTTTTCGAGTGCGGCATCGGCGATTACTGTATCGGTTTCGCTTTTTGCGAGCAACAGATATTCGCCGTTCACTTCCACAAACCCGTATTCAAACGCGGGGTTCACGGAAATAGCCAAGTTACCCGGCAATGTCCAAGTAGTGGTCGTCCAGATTACCGCGTATGCTTTTGCAATGTCGATATTAAGCCCGTTTAATTTTGCGCGGTTTTCGGGCGTGTCGAGTATAGGGAATTTTACATAGATAGAGGTGCAATCATCGTCGTGATATTCAATCTCCGCCTCGGCGAGGGCAGTCTGACACCCGGCACACCAATGCACGGGTTTAAGTCCTTTATAAATGTAGCCTTTTTTGTACATCTCCCCGAATATTTCGACTTGCCGCGCCTCGAAGTCGGGGGCAATGGTGACGTAAGGGTTATTGAAGTCACCCCATACACCGAGCCGTTTGAATTGTTTTTTTTGCCCGTCAAGGCAGGAGAGGGCGAACTCGCGGCAATATTTACGGAGGTCTTTAACGGACACTACGCCCTTGACGGATTTTTGTGCTTTTAACTCGATAGGCAAACCGTGACAATCCCAACCGGGAACATACGGAGCATAGTGACCCGACATTGTTTTATGCTTGACTATGATGTCTTTGAGTATTTTATTAAGCGCGGTCCCAAGGTGAATATCACCGTTTGCGTAGGGCGGTCCGTCGTGCAGTATATAAGGTTTCTTGCCTTTATTTTTTTCAACGAGTTGGTAATATTTCCGTTCCTCGTCCCATTTCGCGAGTATTTCGGGTTCACGTTTCGGCAAATTGCCGCGCATAGGGAAGTCGGTTTTCGGGAGGTTAAGAGTATTGTTGTAATCCATAGAATTTATTATTCCGTTTCGGTTTCATTATTAGTATTGTTGTCGCCCACGAGCGCGCGTAATTCGCTGTTGTTTTCATATTCGGGGATATTCTCAAATTGAATGAGGAACTTCTGATAATCGGCGAACACCTGTGTTTTGAATTTCAGTATCAGGTTCGAGTATCGGCGGAGCATATTACGGCTCTCGGCGATACGGGATTCGAGGTCTTGTTCGGTTGTGAGGGCAGTGCGCTGGGAGTCGGATAATATTTTTTCCCCCTCAGCAATCAGGCGGTCGTGTTCGGTCGTCGCGTCGGTAATAATCTCGTCCGCCTGTTTTCGCGACGCCGATATAATTCGAGAGGATTCTTTCTGGGCGACAATCAAAGCTTTTTTGATGTCGTCCTCCTGTTCTTTATATTCCCCGATTTTCGCGGCGAGTATAGTCAACTTTTTTTCGAGTTCTTGTGTATTCCTGTCAAACTGCTGATAGTCCTCATAGATTTCACGCAGAAACCCGTCCACGTCCTCCGCCTTGTATCCGTTAAGGGCGCGTTCAAATTTCCGTTGAAGCAAGTCATTAGCGAGCATAGATTCTCCTTTCAAGTCTGCAAATTTTCGCAAACTAAAAACACTGACTTATATTATCAGTGTTTTAGTGTTTTGTCAAGGTTAGAGCGTGTCCGAGTTTGGATAATCCATTTTCGTACCCAAATCAGACTGACCCAAACAATGCAGGGGCGACATTCTGCACCCTAATTGTTTTTCGGCAAACCTATTGTTGCGTAACGCGTGATTACACAAACCGACTTTGACAATGATAGGACATACATATCCGTGTCATTACATATACATTTAATAATACGGATATATATGTCCCATTTAAGCAACTACTTGCTATCCTTTTCCATACTGCTGATTTGCGCGATAGTATCATCAGTGACGTGAACACCTCGCTGAACGGCGATAAAGACATTCTCGGAGATACGGTGCATCTTGCCTTTGCTATCGAAAACCATACCGGCGAAGAAGTCCAATATGCGGTACATATGTTCTTTTTCGGTGTTTTCAAAGTTCAATGTAACAAGTCTGCCTTGCTGGTAATATTCGGCAATCTTTGCTACCTGACTGAAAGCAAGCGGTTTGCACATAGTAATCTTTACGCCAGCAGTGCCGTCACGGCTGTCATTTTTGACCACCGTAGTAGTTTCCCGTTCTGAAAGTGTCGAGTAAAAACCACTGCCGCCGTATTGGTTTACCGTGCTTACATTTGACGAAGGAATTTCGGGTTCATCATACCCATTGTCTTCATCATAGTTATAGTCCTGTTCGGGTTCCACGTAATAACGTGAATTTCTCGAACCGCCTCTCACAGCCCCGGCTGTATTCTCCAATTCGCTTGTGTATTCGCCGTCAAGTATTTTGCGAACACCACTGCTTATATTTTCGCGAATCTTGCTCATTTTCGGAACCTCCGTGTTTCATTTATGAATTTTTTTATATTAATAGCGTATATGTGTTTGCACATACCGCCGAAAAAAACTTCGTCCCTGAACTTTTTTTTCTTACAAATTGGTGCGGGGAATTGTATGTGGATAAGGGAAAAATGTCGTATTTTCGGGAAAATCGGAAAAATGAGGATAGTTATCCTGTAAAAAGGGTAGAGTGACCCGTAAAGTATAAGAATGTGTTCTTATAAAAGTAACAAGGGAAGGGAAGTCCCCCCCGTATGGGTAAACTGTCACAAGTTCTAACAACGTCTGTCTGTCTTGTCCGTCCGCTTTTCACGGTTGTGGGCAATGTCAAGATTGTTCTTGCCCGAATAAAAATGCCGATAAGTCACTTAATTCTAAATGACGTTAAAGTTTCATATACAAATACACATATATTATTTACACATATTATTCATAGTTACGTTGTGTAATCCCGTTTTCCGAACAGTGCCGTACCGATACGGATATGCGTTGCGCCGTACTCTACGGCGGTCGGGTAGTCGAGCGAAGTACCCATTGAAAGTATCGGTTTGTCGGGGAAATACCCCGAATATTTCGCGGCGAGTTCCGCAAGCCCGTAAAAATATGGGGACGGGTCGTCCGACGGGGGAGGGAGCGTCATCAAACCTTTAAGACAAATATTATCGAGTGACTTAGCGGCATCGAGGAGTTCAGGCAATGTGTCGGTATCCGCGCCCGTTTTTCCAATTTCACGCCCCACGTTCAACTCAATAAGAATATCGGCAAATTTGCCAAAATTTTTATAGCAATTTGAAAGTTTTTGCAATAAATTTACAGAATTAGCAGATTCCACAAAATTGATGTACGGAGCAATTTGTTTAATCTTATTGGTTTGAAGGTTTCCGATGAAGTGTATTTTGGCGGAGGGGTTGTACAGTTCGCGCTTTGAAAGATACTCCTGAACCTTGTTTTCGCCGAGTACGGATATGCCGAGGTCTATCGCGTAATTTACCTTTTCGGGGGGGACTGTTTTAGTCACTGCGATGATACAAGGGGAGTCTTTTCTCCCTGCTTTCACAACCGCGTTTTCGACATTTTCTTGTATGCGTTTTAAGTTTTCGGCGATGTATTTATGCCCGTCCAATGCCTGTTCCCCCTTTCCAAAATTTAGCAATTTGCACAAAACCGATAGGTTAAATATATGAATGTATCATAATATATCAGACAATTTTAGAGTCAAATAATCACCTTGCCGTCATAGAGTTCAGTGCCGCTCACGACAACCGACTGATACGGGGCGAGGTAGTATTGCAACTTCTCTGTGCCGTCCGCGAATTTAACATACTTTGCGCGTTCGTTGCCTGTTAAACCAAACAGGGTGTAATCCCCGAGGGATATGGATTCGAGTTCGGGCGTAAATTCGTTATCCAACTCGACTTCGCGAAAAAGCACTTTGTTGCCTATTAAAATGTACACGCCTTGCATTTCCGTGCCGTCGTCGAGTGTCCGTGACCGAATCGCCTTCGTTGGCACTAATATGCCCGTTTTAGGCGGATTAAGGTTGACCGTGAAGTTCATAGCGCGCGCCACCGCGAAGTCGCCGTAGAAGTAATCTCCTGACAATACAATGGTAGATGTGCCGTCACCGTTGTCGGTTACGCTATCCGAACGCATTTCAATATTTACGCCTGTTTCCGAGGTTGCCGTGAATTTTGTACCATTATA
>JAISLG010000038.1 GCA_031260615.1 Oscillospiraceae bacterium
GTTTGCAAGCGCAATATCGAATCCGCGTTCAATCGCGGCGAGTGTCGGCACGATACCGATACTGCCCACGAGCGCGTTTAACACAAGCGTATTTTCGGGTGCGGTGTCGATTATATGCAGTATCCTGTCGATACTTGTCGCTGTACGCGGAACATTAAATTCACGCGCCTGTGTTTCGAGGAGTGCAGTATTCCGATACCCAGACAACGCGTAGATACCGTATTCGTATTCAGTCCCACGCAAACAACGGCAGACTTCAAGTGTCTGCCGTCCGATTGAACCTGTCGAGCCGAGTATAATAAGATTACGCATAGTTACCGCAATATAATGATGTTTCCTACTTTAACGATTTACCTTAGTTAATAATGAGTTTATCCCGAGCCGCGCCGTTCCCGATATATTTCACAGGTGCGCCGCAGAGTTCACCGATACGGGTTAAATATTTCTGACAGGTATCGGGCAAATCCGAGAATACTTTTGCGTTGCCGATGTCCTCTTTGAACCCGTCGAATATTTCGTACACGGGGGAGCATTTCGCGAGTTCCGCAATATCGGCGGGGAAGTCGTGAATTATCGCGCCGTTGTCGGTTTTGTAGGCGGTGCATATTTTGAGGTCACCCGTATTTTTCAGCACATCGAGTTTATTAATCGCGAGGTGGGTTATGCCGTTTACGCGCGTTGCGTATCGGACGATTACGGCATCGAAGTACCCCGTACGCCGTGGGCGGCCAGTGGTAGTGCCGAATTCCGCGCCGTTTTTTCGTATTATATCACCCTGTTCATTGTCGAGTTCTGTCGGGAACGGACCCATACCAACGCGCGTCGTGTATGCCTTAGCGACACCGACAATTGTCGAAAGCGCGTTCGGACCGACACCAGCACCCAGCGCACTACCTGCGGATAACGGGTGGGAGGAGGTTACATAGGGGTAAGTTCCGAAGTCGATGTCGAGTAGTGCTGCTTGCGCGCCCTCAAACAATACTTTTTTGTCGGATTTCAGCGAATTATAGGTTAATACAGACACATCGTCCGCGTATTCTGCGAGTTGCGCCGCGTATTCGGTGTATTCGGCGATTATTTTTTCTGCATCGAGGGGTATACCGCCGTATATTTTGGTTATCACGGCGTTTTTTGCGTTAGCGAGCAGATGGAGTTTTTCTTTGAATATTTCAGGGTGAATTAGGTCATAAAAGCGGATACCTATGCGGTCGTATTTGTCCACATAGCAAGGACCGATACCGCGCCCCGTAGTGCCGATTTTCGATTCGCCCTTAGACAGTTCCGACAATTTGTCGATTTCGGTGTGGAAAGGAGTTACGATATGCGCACGGTAATCAATCCGCAAGTTATCAACGGACACGCCACGCGCCTTCAACCCGTTAATCTCGCCGCACAAATCGCGCGGGTCAAGCACAACCCCCGCTCCGATTAGGCAATGCGTACCCGAGTAAAGAATCCCGGACGGCATCAGGTGCAACTTATAAGTTTCCGCATTATGAACGACCGTATGCCCCGCATTGTTGCCCCCTTGCGAGCGCACAACCACATCCGCTTGCCCTGCAAAATAGTCGATTATCTTACCTTTTCCCTCGTCGCCCCATTGTGCGCCGACAACAGCCGTACCGTTCATTGCAATCTCCCGTAAGTTGTATTTTGTCGAAAAATTTAATTATTTAGTGGGCTGTTGCAATTATGCCTTTGCCCCGAAGTCCTGTGCGCCGAAAAGGTATGCCGCCCCGTCAATTTGCTTTTCGTATAATCCGACACCTAATTCGACAACTTTCGTACTTAGAATGTTATCGCGGTGATGTGCAGAGTTAATCCACCCGTCGAACATTGTAAGCGGCGATTCGTCCCCGTAGTTCATTGTGTAGCCGATATTTTCCGCGTAGGCACGCCAATTTTTGGTTGTGAAGTATCCACTCGCGACAATCCGCGACATAACGTCCGCGCCGTCGCGCCGATTGTGGTCGGGGGGCAATTTGCCCCCGTATCCGCTGTTCCAGTAATCGCCTAAATCAACGCAAAAATCCCGTGCCGCGTTTGCGAGGTATTCATTCCATTTCAGTGCGGCAAGTCCTTTTTGCGCCCGAAACGCGTTTGTCATTTCAAAAAGTAACCGTTCCCCGTTTCGCGCGGACATAGCGGCAATTTCCCCAGTCGAGCCGGCGTATTTGCGGAGGTTATCGTTTTTGTCCTTGAATATTTTATTTTTGTCGGATAAGTTGTGATTCGAGTAAGAAAACGTTACAATTCCATTTTTTGTCTGTACAAAGTCAAACGAATTATACGTTCCGTAGAATGACGTGGTAATTTTCCCGTCCGTGAGTTTCAAATACGGTGCGCCGTTATCGGACGGAGCGACAATTTGAGGTTGTTCGGTTGTTTTCGGCTCAGTAGTTTTCGCGGTGGTCTTGGTAGTGGTTTTTTTCGTTGTGACGGTGTTGTTTGAGTCATTTTCTTGCGTAGTTACCGCATTTGTTTCCGTTTCAGTTCGGCTAACGGTCGGCGTATCGATAACTGTTTCCGTTTTGGTTTCGGTAGTCGGAGTTATCGCGGTAACGGTAGTTTTCGCCTTAGTTGCCGTAGTTCTCGACAACCGCGCAGTAGCGGTATTATCCCCTCCGTCAGTATATTCGCAAGCCGAAAAGAATATGCAAACCGCGAAAAGCAACGGGAAAGCGACAATTTGTTTAATAAATTTGCCCATTCGCGGAAACCCTCAAAATCAACTCGTAATCGTCGTCAACGGCGACCACATTCCTATGCGTGTACCCGCATTTATCGCATTGGTATGCGATTTGTTCCTTCTTCCCCGTGTAATACCCGACGGGGTTCATTACGCCGTGGCATTCGCAAGCCCTATCGCCGGGGTTCACGTCCAAATGCATTGAACGCAAACAAACCCGACAGTGGTCGCGCACAGTGCCTGTTAGCGGCGGGTTATCGCCTCCGCAGTATTCGCAAACGAAACCGCCGCCGCGCATTGTAAAAGTTTTCATTTCATAATTCAGCACATTAAATGTCAATTTTCCCGAACGAAAAGCCCTTTTCGAGTTCCTTTGCGTAATCGGAGTAATTCGGCTTCTCACTCGGCGTTTCGGGGTTCGAGCGTATCTCGTTTGCGCGTTCGGTACGCGCCGAATACGGTGCGCGCTTTTCGGTGTGTTCGTTAAACGTACGTTGCGGACGGTCATTTTTGTCGTTGTATGTCCGATTAGGTCGGTCGTTATTGAAACGAGGGCGGTCGCCCCTATCATTTCTGTCGCCCCTGTCCGAACGTCCGTACCTTGAATTAGCGTGGTCGTTGCCTGTTTTCCGATACACGGCGGTTGGGTTAAACGTATCCGAGGGGCTACTCTTATAATAAACGACAATTTTACGGAACGGTTCTTCGCCCGTACTTTCGGAGTACACTCCTTTGTCATTCGCGGTATTCACACGTCCGTGAACAATGCACCGTTCTTCGGGCGGCATCGGGTCGAGGAAAATCCGTCGCTTTGTTTCGGCAACCTTCGACACGGCGTTATCCGCGATACTGTGAAGCGCAGTAATCCGTTTCTCACGATATTCCCCATAGTTAAGGCGAAAACGCGCCCTTGGAGCGTGCTTGCCCTGTCCATTCGCGGACGCAAGGGTAGCGAGGTATTGGAGCGAATCCAGCACTTCACCGTGTTTCCCGAACAATTTTTCAAAACCCGTCCCTGTGACGGTAAACATCGGGCAATCGAGGTCCAAATCGGGGTATTCATCCGCCTCGGATATGGTAATCTTCACATTTTCCGCGCCGAACGCAGTCAACACGGCGATGCAATAATCGCGTGCGCGGTCGTACACGTCCTTTTCGTCTGTGTAACGCGCAACTTTATGTTCGCGCTGTTTTTTCGGTTGCTGTGCGGTAATCTCGGCTTTTTCGGTTTTGACGGGCTTGACGGGTTTCGGAGCAACGGGAGCGGCACGTTTCGGTGCGCGTGAATTTTCTGCACGCGGTTTCGGCACAGTAACCCTAATTTCCGTGCTAACCGCCGCATTTTCCGTATTCCCCTGCGCGTTACGGAACTCCTCGAAAGACGGGATATTCGCGGCAGTGCGCGGAGGTTTAGACGGAGCGGATTTTTTTTCGGTAATATCCGCAATGTTATCAATGGGTTTCGCCACCGCAGGCGCGGTAGTTTGCGCCTTAGCAATCGACTTTTCGGCAGTCCGCGCCGCAGTGCTGGGCAACGCTTTGCGTTTAAGTTCGCTGTTATTCACTTCGATACCGAGTATGTCGAGGTCGTCCTGTTTAATGAACGCGCGAATGCGGTAATCGCCCTTTAACTTGCCGAAAAACCCTTTTTTCGGCATCTCAATAGTTTCTGTATTTACGCAGTATTCGGGGATACCCATTTGCGCGAAATAAACTTTGGCATCTGCCTTTGCCAATTCGAGGTCTTTTGAAATAAATTCCTTTTCCATTTTTCCCTTGATGTTCGTGTTGAACAATATTTGAAGATTACTTTTTCTTTTTATTTTTGCCTTTGTTGCCGCTATTTTTGGAACTGCCGTTGCCGCCGTACTTGCCGTTGTTACCGCCGCCGCTATTACCTGACGACCCCTTATTGCCTGAACTGCCTGAATTGCCATTATTGTCTTCGTTGTCGGATTTATCCGCATTTTCGCCATCGTAATCATCTGACGAATTATTTGAAACGCTATCGGGTTCGAGCGGCTTATCTTTTGGCACGGGGATATTGAGTTTTTGCGCGATAGTTTCCACAGATTCATTCTCATCGGGGTCGCCGTATTTAAGCCTATCCTCGGCGAAAGCGGCTTCGAGTTTCCGTCTGTTATATTCTTTCTGTTCTTTTCCAGACATCTCAGAAAGGCGTTTTTGTTCGGTAGTACCGTCGTCTTTCTCGACAACAATCACAGTTTTGTATTTATCCTTAGACTGTTCAAAGGCGAGCCGAGCCTCCTCCCGAATTTTATCGGCGGGGAAGAATTTATAGAAGAACAAACTTTGTGCAATCGAGAAAATATACCCGATACCCCAGTAGAATCCCGCACCGGCAGGCACGGTAAAACTAATCCAAAGGGAGAAAACGGGCGAGAAGAACAGCATAAACTTCATACCCGGGGTTTTACTCTGCGTTTCCGCGGCATCGGGCATTGTTTTTTTCATAACCCATTGGCTGACAAAAACCGACAAAGACGAGAACAGGAAAGCGAGTATCGGAATAAGGACGAGCGGTTCGGCGGCAAATCGGGGTATTTTGCCGAGGTTAAGCCCACAGAAGTACATATTACTCTGCATATCCTTGACATTGCCGACCAAATCGGGGTATTCATCGAACCGTTCCCCGGTGAAAGCCTCGGGGTTATCGGCGTAACTTTGTAGCGCGTAGAGTTCGCCTTGCAAGCCTTTTGTGTAGTAATTTTGGAGTTTAACGAGGGAAGTTCTGAGTTCTTTGGAGATAGCGACGGGCGGAGTTTTACCTGTAAACGCACCCATATTATTTTTGACAAGCGCACCGAAAGTTTCGCGGTCGGTAACGGATAGCCCGTTATCGCCGACAAGGGGAGTTTTGCCATTGGTTTCTTGGTGTTCGGCAATTTTATCGAGGTCTTTTTGGGTGATAGTCACGCCATTTTCGGTCAACCACGCGATGATATTGTTAAGGTCGTCGTTGCTTGAATTGAGGATGGCTTTTGCGGTATCCGTTTCGTAAGCGACGTCTTTAACGAGGCTGATTTGGGTTTTCGGGAGGTGTTCAAAGTGTGTGAGGGGCTTATAAACGACATCGAGCATACCGAACAAAATCAGCATAATGATGAGCATAGAGCCACAACCGCCGAACGGGTTATACCCCTCGGCTTGGAGTTTAGTAAGTTCTTCTTGTTGTTTAGCGCGGTCGTTCGCGTATTTTTTTTGTATCTCGCGCATACGCGGGGCAAAGAGCTGCGACTTTGCCATATTTTTCTGTTGTCTGAGAGCCATCGGAAGCATAGCGAACTTCACGATGAGCGTAAATATCAGAACCGCAATTCCGAAGTTCCCTACAAGGGAATAGAACGCCCACATTAAGTAACCAAGCGGCGTTCCGATTAGAGAATATAACCAAGTAATAGTGAATAGTTCCTTTTATTATGGTGAGGTAATTTGTTGGCTGTACAAAGTGAATTATTTACGTTCGGGAACGGGGTCGAAGCCTCCGTCGGAGAACGGGTTACAACGGCAAACGCGCCGAAACGCGAGCCAACCGCCCTTCCAAAACCCGAACCGCGTAATCGCGGTGAGCGCGTATTCGGAGCAAGACGGGTTAAATCTGCAATATCGTGGCAACCAACGCGAGAACGTGGCACGATACGCTTTAATGGGCAGGATTAAAATATATTTCATATTATGGTTTACTGCCGTTAGGTTTAGGGGCTGGATATTTGCGATTTGCGGGCTTGTTATCGCGTTTATTATACACGGGCGGTGTTTTTTGCCCTGTTAAATAAGGGGGCAATCGTTCACGGAACGCGGCGAGTATTTCACTCGACTTAACGGAAGTAGTCTTATCGCGCGCAACGAACACGAAAGTAAAGCGTTTCGCCGCGCCCCTCGGGAAAACCGCTTTTAATTCAGGTTCAAAGAGTCGCCAACTCTCGCGCAACACGCGACGAGCGCGGTTACGTTTAACGGCGTTGCCAATTTTTTTTGAGGACACGAAGGCAACGCGATTAACCCTGCCTTTAATTTCCTTGTAATGACAAACAAACAAAGGACAGGAAAAAGAATCCGCTTTCCTATACATAAAGCGGAAGTCCGAATCCCGCGCCAAAACGGCGTAGTGCCTCCCGAACGGTTTTGGTGAATAACGCACGGGTGGGCGAGCCGATTGCCGAGCGGAATTTGGGTTAGGCACGCGAGGTGGGGCATTTGCAATAACCGCCAAATTAACCGCTTTTCAAGCCAAACCCTCTGCAATACCGCCGTAATCGGCGGGACTGCTTGTACAATCCGAGGGCAAAGCCATTTTTTAGTAACTTAAAGATTTTCTGCCTTTTGCGCGACGACGCGAGAGTATATTTCTGCCCGAACGGGTTGCCATTCTTTTACGGAAACCGTGTTCTTTCTGCCGTTGACGTTTCTTGGGCTGGTATGTTCTAAACACTAAAATTCACCTCCATTACATAACGATAGATTATATAGATATTATACACAGATAATCCTGTGTGTCAACACAAATTTTACCCAGACAGTTGTAAAAACCATACAAAGATTGTAAAATATACACTATGAATGAAAACAAATCTGATACGCAGTTAGTACAAACCGTCCTCAACAAGTTCTTTGCCAAACTTAACCCCGAACAGCGACGTGCCGTATTCCAAGTGAACGGACCATTGTTAATCGTGGCTGGCGCAGGGAGCGGCAAAACGTCCGTGCTGATAAACCGCACGGCTAATATACTTATGTTCGGGGACGCTTACCACTCCCCTCCCCAACTGTCCGCAAAAGGTCGGGAGATACTCGAAAAATACCTGGACGAACGGCAGATAACTGACCGATATACGGGGGAAAGCCGCGATATTGTGTCGGCTGATTTGGTTCGCGCAATAAATATGCCGAACCGCCCTAAACCGTGGGAGATACTTGTCGTTACGTTCACGAAAAAAGCCG
>JAISLG010000132.1 GCA_031260615.1 Oscillospiraceae bacterium
TCGTTAATCCACAGCGACGCTTTGAGGATAGCGCGGCTAATACGTTCGCTTGCTATCGGGTTTGCGTCGATAAATTCGCCCGACAGCCCGAGTACGCAGCAAGACTCGTTCGCAAAATCCGTATCCTCGTGTAACGAACGGATACGGCGGAGTGTGCCGTCTTGTACCCATTTTTCAGCCAACTGGTCGGCGAATACCGCTACGTCAGCCTCGCCCTTTTGGAGTATCAGAAGTGTCTGGTCAGCCGGGAAATCTTTCCAAGTGAAATCCTCGGGTTTAAGCCCGTCGTGTGCAATAAACCGATAGCCGATATTGTGGTACACGCCGCCGATACCGCCGTTGATTGCAACGGTTTGACCCTTTTCAAACTTTGTAATTGCCGAATCCGCGAGTACGAACGCGGACGAGCAACCTGTATGCAAACCAACCGTGAAACGGAGGTCGATACCATTCGATATTGGTTTGAGCCAACCGGCGACCATTCCTGCCGCCGTGTCAATCTTCCCTGCCGCGAGCGCGTCACGAACATTGTCCTGTGTACCGCCCGTTTTGGTAAGTTCGGTATTCGTCAAGCCCTCAGCCTCAAAGAAACCTTTCAACTGTGCAATCGGGATACCCGCTTGGCAGAGTCCGCCGTCATAGGCAATGTGTATTGTGCGTTTTGATGCCGGTTCGTTCGCGTATAACGCGTCTTTGTCCGCCTCGTTTACCGCGGCGGTTGTGCCGCCTGCCGTTGTTGCGGCGGTTTCCTTGGTATCATTTTCTTTCGAGCAAGCAGTCAGCGATACCGCCAACATTGCCGCTACAATCAGTGATAGTGTGCGTTTCATTATTTTTACCTTAATTCCTTTATTTTTTCGTGTTAAGAGGTTTGATATACTTAAAGGCAGAGCCTTCAAAATAACTTTGTTTGTACGGCAATTTAATATGCCGTGACAGGCGGTCGCGGTAGGAATTGTTTTTCAACTCAAACACAATTTTGCGTAAGTTATGATACACGCCCGTGTACCCGAAATACGAACTGTCAGGGCTGAATAACTGCACGGACGGGTATCCGAGTTTCGCGAGATAACCCTGTGTGCCTGCGTGTGATATTACAAGGTCGGGTTTGAGAGTCTTTACTTGGTGCGTCATTTCAAACAACAGGTTGCTCACGGCAACGGGTACATCGGGCAAATGCTCGGCAACGTCCTCGAATATCGGGTCGACGTTCTCGTCGTAATGATACGCGCGGATAGAGAGGATATTAAGTCCTAATTCCTGTAACGCGGTTGCCTCCGCGCCGACACGGACAACGCCGCCGCATATTAGTACGCGTAACCCCTCGACTTGCTTGCGGAACGGTTCGACTGCCTCGATTGATAACTTCTCCTCGTAGTCGGCAAGCGCATTCGCTTGGCTGTCCAAACCAAAGTGCTTGGCAATGGTAACGAGCCAGTCACGCGTGTGACGGTATCCAATCGGCATACCAGCAATAATATACGGTGTCCCGAAAGTTTCTTCGAGGAATTTGAGGATATAGTCGTCGTGTACGTTACACATACTCACATTAAGCCCTGCTTCGGAAACGAGCCGTAATTCATCGCGGTTGCTGAACTCCGCAAAGAACCGTACTTTAAGTCCGAGCGCGGTGAGCAACCGTTCAACTTCCTGTTCGTCCGCGAAACTGATACTTGTCGCGTTCCACACGTTTACGGTATGCGATTTTTGGTAAAGGTATTTCTTTTCCGCCAACTCCGCGTTCGGGTCGGAGGCGTCAATGGGGCGGAAGTCAATCCACGGGCGAGGTTGCAAGCGTAGCCCCCGTAACAATGCGTGATAGAACGTGTCATAAGCAGTAGCGACGAGTCTGCTCCTAAACCCGGGGCAGTGTATGCTTGCTACGTCCGCGTTGACGTGTAACCGCGCGTTACGGACTACTTCCTCCGCGTCGTCACCGATAATACTGGGGGCGCAAGTCACAACGACGAATATAATTTCGGGGCGGTACTCGCGGTCTGCAAACTCGATTGTTTCGCGGAGTTTCTTTTCACCGCCGCCGATTACGTCCGCCTCGGTGAGGTTAGTGGACAGCCACGGAACAGTAGTTGGGGTTTTGCCGCGTAACCCTTTGCCCTTTGCCGATTGCACGGACAGCGAGTGGAGTAATGCGCCGCAACCGCCGGGCGCGTGCATTACGATAACCGCGTTCTCAACGGTAGTCGCCATCATAAGCGACAATGACATATGGCACGCGCCTGCCTGCCAAAAGCCGCGACCCTGCTGAATTAAACAGCCCTCTTTCCCGCATTTAACCAAGTCACAGGCGTTACCCGTGTAACTGTCGCCTATTTTAAGACGCGAATCCCGTACGGGCGGTATCCCGTGTTCATAATAACCCATAGTGATTACCTCCCCTTTACGATTTCAAGGACATTATCTGTCCGATTAAGTCATCAAATAAGTGCAGTCCACCGTTATATCCCGCGTAACCCCTGTCGGTTATCAGCCTGTCATACGTCGGGAAACTAACGGATAAGTGCCGTGCGTTACGCGCGGCGGCGGTACGTTTTTCGAGCGTACTCCCAACTATATATAAGGGAGCCAACTCGTCAAAGTATCGTTGACCGCGGTTACGCGGGTGGTTCGTGACGAGTTTCCGCGCAATTTCTTGTACGCCCGTGACGAATTGCAAAGGTATTTCGCTTTCGAGTGCTTTTTTTTGCTTGTCACTCAGTTTATCGGTTACGAAGTTGTCGGCAAGCACCCAACCGAGTTCGTTTTGCAAGTACCGCGCAAGGGGGATTGCATAGGTCGAGTTGGTAACGGTTGCGGCGTAGAATTTGAGTTCGCCGTCACAGAATGCGTCTGCCGCGCGTTCAAAGTACCCGTAGAATCGCTTGTTTTCCTTTTCGATTACTTCGTCCACTACTTTGCCGTCGATGTTCAATTTTGCGGCAACCTCGGTAAGGAATTTGTCGGTAGTTTCAGGACCTATTGGCAAGTCAGTAATTAAATACGGTGTGCCGTGCCGTTCCTCGAATTTCTCGGCGAGGTCAACGCCCCATACACGCGACAAAACAATGTTTAACGCGGCGGTTGGCGCACTTGTAATGTTTTCAAAGGTTTGGTCGGGTGTGAAGAATGTATTAACTTCTATGCCAATGGCGGATAAGTTGCGTGCGATTTCGTCTAAATCCCCTCTGAAAAATGGGTCGTACCCGGGGACTAACCCGAAGATATTCACAAGTTTTGGATTCTTGACTGTTGTTTTCGGGAGGTAATGGTTGAAGATACCGTCAAGGACAATATCATACCCGTGGTAACTGTCGCCTTTGAAACTCGGAGTGCTTACCGCTACTATCGGTGCGCCCCCCTCGTGGAACTCGCCTACTACTCCGAATACGTCGTCGCCTATCATTTCCGTCATACAGCCTGTCGCCACGACATACAACTCCCCGTCTATCAGTTCGAGTGTGGTTTTAATTTGTTCCGCGAGTCGTTCCGCTCCCCCGAATACTATTTCGGTTTCGGTAATCGCGGAGGAGGGAGCCGCGCCGCCCGTACAATATCCGCCGCCGAGATACCCCGACCCGAAAGATACGGAATTTGCGAGGTTACCGCCGCACCCCGCGCTCGTATGGATTATCGGGATTACACCTGGCAAGTTCCCAATAACCGATAATGCCCCCGCGAGCGCACAGGCAGTGCGCGGTCTTTCGATGTGTTCTGACATTATTTTAGTTTCCCTATTTTTATATATGGCTGATATTTGCTTAATACTGGTAGAGAACCGTGGACAAGTAGCGTTCGCCCGTATCGGGTAGGAGCGCGACTACTGTTTTGCCCGCGTTTTCGGCTCTCCGTGCAATAGATTGCGCCGCGAATGCCGCCGCGCCGCTTGATATGCCGACGAGTAACCCCTCGACACGCCCTAATTCACGCGATGTTTCAATTGCCTCCTCGGAGCGGACTGTGTATACTTCGTCAACGGTATTTTCATCATACACGAGGGGTACGAACCCTGCTCCGATACCCTGTATTTTGTGCGGCCCCGGTTGACCGCCCGATAATACGGGGGATTCAAACGGCTCAACCGCGATTATCTTTATATTAGGGTTTTTC
>JAISLG010000145.1 GCA_031260615.1 Oscillospiraceae bacterium
CGGCTCGCAGGGATTGCCCGCCCGTTCCACCACTTGTCTAACTCTGTAAAACTTAATTTACCGCTCTCCGAGCATACTCCAAGCGGAATATGCGGAATGTTATACACGTTTAATATCTGTTGGATATTCGCCGTTTGGTCGTGTAATTCCATATCAAGGACTTTGATATTCTTGTGCATCAGTGTCCAAGTCATAACATATTACCCTACTCGCTTGTCGCCGCCGCAATATCGGTCGGTGTCGTTGTCGGCGGAGCGTTATTGTTATTGTTATTGTTATTGTTATTGTTATTGCCATTGCCCTTACACGACTTATTGTAACAGTAAAACCAAGCGGGTACAAGTACAAAGTCCGCGAACACCCACGCAATCGGGTCGGCAAGCGCAACCCCCGTGAAACCGAGTGGCGACACCAATAATACCACAACCAACACGCGTGCAATAAGTTCCGCGACACCAGCTGTCATCGGGATAATACCATACCCCATTCCCTGTAAAGCGTTGCGGAGGAGTAGTAGTATCCCAAGTGTGGCGTACATCGCCCCCGAATATGTCAGGTATCTCTGTGACAATGCGATTACATCGGTTGCGGACGGGTCTATGAACAGTAATACCGCGAATTTACCGAGCAGTATGAGGAACAGCGTTGCTATCACCGTGTAGACTAACCCGACTTTAATTGCGGACAGCATACCCGACTTTACACGGTCGTATTTTCGCGCGCCGATATTTTGTCCGCAGAAGTTCGCCATTGTAATGCCGAGGCTGTCGTATGGTAACAAAGTCAGGTTGGTTATTTTGAGAGCCGCGCCGACCGCGCGTACTGTATTCTCACCGAGTTTATTCACCGAGGTTTGTATTATTATTGTACCCACGGCGGTAATCGAATATTGCAACGCCATCGGGATACCGATTGAGAGGTTTTTCACGCAGTGCTTTGCGGAAAATTTTGCTTCGTCCTTTGTTACGCGGAGTATCGGGAATTTTTTGATAATGTAAATTATACTTAGCGCGGCGGACAGCACTTGCGCGATAACAGTCGCTATACCTGCTCCGAGCGTACCCCATTTGAACGCGTACACAAAGAGTATGTCAAGCGCGATATTGGTAAGAGCGGCTATACACAGGAAGATAAACGGGGATTTACTGTCGCCGACGGCGCGTAACAAACAAGCACAGTAGTTATATGCGCAAGTGGCGAGGATACCGCAGAATATCGGGAATATATATCGGTAAGCATCGTCGAATATTTCGGGGGGGGTGTGCATTATGGTGAGTATTGGTTTTGCGGTGAGCATCATAATACCCGTGAGGAGTACGGATATAATCGCCGCCATATAAATCCCGTTAGCGACATACTTCCGCATTTCGGTGTAGTCCTTCGCGCCGAACGATTGCGAAACGTGGATATTAAACCCTGCGTTCATACCGAGGACGAACCCGACAATAAGGAACATCAGCGACCCTGTGGATATTACCGCTGAGAACGCCTCTTGGCTCACGAACTTCGCAACGATAAACCCGTCCGCAAAGTTATACAACTGTTGCACCAAATTACCGCCCACAAGAGGCAGAGCAAATTTGAGTATAATGGGCAGTTGCTTACCCGTAGTCATATCTTTTATCACGAAGAGTTTATACCATAATCGCGCGTATTTTGCAAGGGGGTATTGAAAATTGACAAGCCTTGTGTATAATGAATGTATATGATACAAGATATACAAGGTTATACGGTGAAATATACTACAACGATTGCATATCTGTATCGTACAAAAGCGCCCGTGGCGGAATTGGCAGACGCGCAGGATTTAGGTTCCTGTGAGAAATCGTAAGGGTTCGAGTCCCTTCGGGCGCACCAATGGCATTTAATGGTATATTGCGAACATTCCGCAACGGGATTTGTTCGCGGAGTGTAATCGAGGGTTCGAGTCCCTTCGGGCGCACCAATCAATGCATATTGTAAATAAAAAACCAACAGGAGAAATATGAAATCTATCAACGCCGGCAAGAAAACGCTTGCCGTACTTATCACGAGCAGTCTGTTCCTCTCGTCATTTGCCGCACCCGTTGGCATATTCGCCGATAACCGCCGCGTAATTGCAAACGCCGAAATACCAGCCGACGACTATACCCCGTTTAAGTACGATGTCAAGACTGACGGCACGGCTACGATAACGGGGAGTGACGATACTCTTACAGGAGATGTTACTATCCCCACCGAAATAAACGGCGTGAAAGTTACCGAAATCGGTGAAAGCGCGTTCCTTGGTAATACTAACCTCGTCACCATTGAGATTCCGTCAAGCGTAACAGAAATCGGGCAGAAAGCATTCCAAGACACAATCAACCTCACCACCGTAACATTCGCCGAGGGTAGCCTTATAACCGAGATAAATTGGGGTACATTTTACGGGTGCCACGCACTCAAAAAGGTAACAATACCACAGGGCGTAACCCGTATCGGTACAAACGCGTTTATCTACGCGATTTCGCTGACGAGCATAATTATCCCGAGCAGTGTCACGGTAATAGAGGACTACGCGTTTAGATACAACTACCAACTCGAAACCATATTTATCCCCGAAACTGTGACGACTATCGGCGACGAAGCATTCAGCGGCGATGATTATCTGACAATAAACGGTGTTGAGGGTTCGTACGCGCAAACTTACGCTATCGCGAATAATATTCCGTTTTCGTCTGACTCGAACGGCGGCGATATTGGCGACGTTGACCCCGACGGAAAGTACAGCGACGACTACTACGAATGGGAAGTCAAGGACGGCAAAGCAATACAAGTAGTGGGCAAAGATACACTAACAGGCGATGTAATCGTTCCCGATAAACTCGGCAACGCACCCGTTACGGAGTTTCGTTACGGCGCGTTCGAGTTTAACTATAACATCACAAGCGTAACCATACCCGAGGGTGTAACCAAATTAGGTTTTGGTGCGTTTGAGTTCTGCGGAAACTTGACGACTGTTAATCTCCCTGCGAGTCTGGTAAATGTCGGGGAAGGTTCGTTCATATACAGCCCGAAAATAACCACTATAAACGTAAGCCCGAACAACCAAACCTATTTCGCCGAAAACGGCGTACTCTACAACAAAGACAAAACAAAATTGTTGACTGTCGCAAACGGCGTAACAGGCGACTTTGTAGTTGCCGACTCCGTAACCGAGATTGAACAGGACGCGTTCAGTACCTGCCTCGCAATAACAACCGTGTCAATCGGCGCGAACGTGGAGAAAATTGGTGAGGGCGCGTTTATGACGGATACGAGCCTGACGGCGATAAACGTAGACGAGGCAAACCAAAATTACAAATCCGTTGACGGGGTACTCTACACCAAAGACGGGACGAATTTAGTAGCGTTCCCGGGTGGGAGAGGGGGAAGTTATGTTGTACCCGAGGGAGTGACTACCCTGACCAACTATGCATTCGCAACAAACACTGTCTTAACGAAACTCACATTGCCGAACACCATAACCGACCTCGGCATAGGGCAGTTTATGGGAACAAAAGGCTTGACGGAAGCACCAATCCCGACAAGTATCACAACGATACCTATGTATGCGTACGCGCAAATGGACGGCGTAAAGACAATAACCGTGCCGAGCAACATCACGGAGATTGCGCAAGGCGCGTTCTCAGAGAACCCGAATTTAACTGCGGTGTATATCCCCGACAGCGTGACAGTTATCGACGATATGATATTATACGACTGCCCGAAAGCGGTTATATACGCGTCCGAGGGTTCGGCGGCGGCAGAATACGCGATTGCAAATGAGATTCCCCTGTCAACGGACGATAAAATACCTGCTGACCCAGTAGACCCAGTTGACCCGGTAGGTCCTGTTGACCCGGTAGGTCCTGTTGACCCCGTAGGTCCTGTTGACCCGGTAGGTCCTGTTGACCCGGTAGGTCCTGTTGACCCGGTAGGTCCTGTTGACCCTGTTGACCCTGTTGAGCCTGCCGACCCCGATAAGCCTATTGAGCCTGCCGACCCTGTTGGGGAGCAAATAGAGGGGGGATTCACCTATATTGTTACGGACGGCAAGGCGAATATTATCAAGGTTTCCGAAACGGCAAAGGGCGACTTTGTAATCCCCGATACACTCGGCGGTTATCCTGTCACGGGTATTGGAAGCAATGCGCTTGCGTCTAACAAAGACATCACAAGCGTAACCATACCCGACAGTGTGACGAAAATAGAGGGTAACGCGTTTGGCGGAAGTACGAGTTTGACAAATATTGTCGCGGACGAAAACAACCCGAGTTTCACTACTGTTGGCGGAGTATTGTTTAACAAAGACAAAACCGAATTGGTAAAATACCCAGAGGGCAAAGTCGGGAACTATGTTATCCCGAGTGGTGTAGTTAAAATAGGTGCAAATACGTTCCAAGGAACGCCGAATCTTACGGGCGTGGTAATACCTGACGGCGTAAAGGAAATCGGCGATTCCGCATTTTACCTTACCCCCGAACTGCGGACGATTGTTGTACCCGACAGCGTGACAATATTCGGCGAAACTGTATTCTCGAATGTCGGAAACCCAGACAATGGCATAACAACGAAGATATACTATTCCGAGGGTGCGCCAGCAGATGAGTATGTAACACAGTGGTTCGGCAACCTCGAAAAGAATTACCTCAGCGGCGTAACCAAAGACGCGAACAACGACAATGAAGTGAATATCGAGGACGTTGTGTACCTCAAACGCGCACTTGCGGGTTGGGCGGGTTATACGACACTGCCGCAAGACGATACGAACGCGGACGGAATTGTGGATATAGTGGACACGATTGTGTTACGGAGAAGTTTCACGGCATGAGGTTTGTAAATTCGGTGTGAAAGTGCACATTGATTTAATTATATTTTTATTGAAAGGAGGGACCGTGCAATGGTTGTGGTTAAAGCCCCTAACGGGGGAAATGCCCGTAACCGCCGCACGGCAGTGCAATGCCGCATATAGTAATAAAAGCCATTAAAGGGGCGAGCGAAGCCCAAGTCAAGGAAGCCGCTTTGCAGATAAGCAAGGTTGTGGAAAAAACAATGGGCAAAGCCGATAAGCATATATCGGTGTCGTACGAGGGGTACTCGTTCGGCGAATGGGAAGGCGTGTATAACGAGTTTATCAAAGATAAGGATAATATCGTTAAACAGCCGGGGTATACGAATCCTGTCACGTTCGATTAGATGGACGGGGAGGGTGCAAAGAAAAAGGCAAGGTGTTTACCTTGCCTTTTTTGTGTGGTGATATTATAATTACAGTTGTATAGGGGAGTAGATATGTTAAAGTCGTTGTTACCGCCTAAGAGCGATTTTGTATTCAAGCGGATATTCGGGGATGTACGAAACACGGATATACTCACGGATTTTTTGCAATCGGTTTTGGAGTTGCCAGCGGAGGATTACGAGGAAGTGTCGGTTGTCGACCCGCATTTGAACAAAGATAGCGGAGAGGACAAATACGGGATACTTGACGTTAAGGTGCGAACGAAAACGGGCAAGATAATAGACGTGGAGATACAACGCCGCGACTTCCCGAATATCGAGGAACGGATATTATTTTACACATCGAAGATGTTACTCGGGCAAATCGGGTCAGGGGACGATTACCGCAAGATAAAGCAGGTAATCTCCATACTGATAACGAATTACGAGTTATACAAGGACGAGAGGTATCACCACCGTTTCAAACTGCGCGACGACGAAACGGGGATATTATTCACGCGGCTGCTCGAAGTGAATACGCTTGAACTGCCGAAGTTACCCGCGTTGCCGAGCGATGACGACAGGACGAAACTCTATGAATGGTTACGTTTTATTAAAGTTGAAAACAGGGAGGAACTTGAAATGATTGCGACCGCGAATCCGAAGATAAAAAAAGCAAAAGGCGTACTCCTTAAAATGAGCGCGGACGAACAGGCGCGTTTGCTGTACGAGTCGTATGAGATGCGTGAGTTGGACGAGATGACGAGGACGAACCACGCATACAGTAAGGGTATAGCAGAGGGTATTGTTAATACTGCTGTGAATATGCTTGAAGCAAATTTTCCGTTTGAGATGATTGTACAAGCAACCAAATTGAGTGTTGAAGAAGTAGAAAGTGTGCGATTGCAATGGATAATAAGCCG
>JAISLG010000060.1 GCA_031260615.1 Oscillospiraceae bacterium
CCAACAATTCGGGTTTTCCTATGCCGTCAAATCGGTTTCGGTCGATGTCTTTCAGTAGTTTGTTGATACGGTTAAACGTCCTTTTATCCGTTTCATACCACTCCATATAATCGTACCAAGCAGGGTCTTCCCACCGTTTCATTTGTCACCACCATACGTCCACATCGTCAATTTCCTCGTCCAACTCGATAATGTCGTGGTATGACGTTTTAACCTTACCAGACTTTATATCCGCCATTAGCGTCAACAAATAATTGACGTTGCTCTCGTCATAAAACGGGTCGTCTATATCCTCGGGTATCTTGCCGAACGCCTCCAACACCCGTTGTTCCCGTGGGGTCAATGGGCGTTCTTTTTTGGTATTTGCATTTGCGTTTGTATTTGCATTTGTGTTTGCATTTGCGTTTGCGTTTCCGATATTGTTTATGCTCTTTGTGCGGCGCGGTTTCGTAACCGCCGCAACTGCGATTGTTGACATATTCTCACCTTATATTCTCATCTTATATGATATTAGCACAGTTCAGTATACACCAATACAACCACAAAATCAATCCATAAATACGTTGCGTTTTCCAGCCATAATGCGGTATAATACTCCTATGCCGAAACGAAAGAAAAAATACGCACTCCGCGACCGCGC
Source organism: Oscillospiraceae bacterium (assembly GCA_031260615.1). Classification (GTDB taxonomy): domain Bacteria; phylum Bacillota; class Clostridia; order Oscillospirales; family Ruminococcaceae; genus Ruminiclostridium_E. The sequence continues at coordinate 641 of JAISLG010000060.1, forward strand.
GAAAACCGCCGCGGTTAAATTGTATCGCGCGTCCGTTGCCGATGATATAAAGGCGACGGACGGCGGTGGAATGTTCGCCCACGTCCCCGCACTACTCGAAAAGGCGAATAAATTACCCGACCGACCCGGCGTGTACTATATGCGCGCCGCTGTCAGGAAAAACGGGGATAAGCGCGGCGACATAATATACGTTGGGAAAGCCAAAAACCTCAAAAACCGCGTAACATCTTACTTCCGCGCGGTCTATTCCCATAACGTAAAAACATTCAAATTAGTGTCTAATATCCGTGATTTCGACTTCTATGTAACCTCAACTGAACTCGATGCCCTCGTCCTCGAAGCACAGCAAATTAAACTCCATAACCCAAAGTATAATATCCTCCTAAAAGACGACAAAGGGTTTAACTATATCCGCGTTTCGGACGGCGGTTACCCCAAAATAACTTACGAACACCAGACCGATAAAGCCGGGGAATACATTGGTCCATACGCGGGTGGGTTCAGTGTGAAACAACTTGTCGAGGAAGTCAATACCGTGTTCAAATTGCCGCTTTGCCGAAAGATATTCCCAAAGGACATCGGACGGGAACGCCCGTGTTTGAACTACAATATCGGCAAGTGTATGGGCGTCTGCACGGGCAAGTTTCCCGAAGCCGATTACGCCGCGATTATCGCACAGGCAAGGGAATATATTAAAAACGGAGCAAAGGACGGTATTACTCGGCTCGAAACGGAAATGTTCGCCGCCGCCGAAAGGCTCGACTTTGAAAAAGCCGCAATATTGCGCGACAGGTTGAATGCCATTAAACGCGTTCGCGAACGGCAAAATGTACTGTCAGGGAAAACTACCGACTATGACGTAATCGCCTCCGCGCAAAGTGTTAAACTCGCCGCGATTGCTGTCGTAAAATATCGTGGGGGGCGAGTTGCCGACAAACAAACTGTATTCCTCGGGGACGAATACAACCACACCGATATGGTCGCCGACTTCCTCTCCGCATTCTATGTAACCGCTACATCGGGGCTTGTAACAGGCGTTCCGAGGGAAATTTATATCGACTGTGAACTCGATGACAAAGGCGTTTATGAGGAGTTTTTACACTGTAAAATAATTACGCCGAAACGCGGCGAGTTGCTCACGCAAGTTACGCTTGCAAAGGCGAACGCAAGCGAATACCTTGCCCTCAGAACGGGCAAAACGGCAAAGGCAATCAATACACTTGAAAGCCTTACCAAAACGCTCGGACTACCCAAAACCCCCGAATATATAGAGTGTTATGACATTTCTAACCTCGGCGATACGAATATTGTCGCGGGTATGTGCGTATGGAAAGACGGTCGCCCATTCAAAGCCGGGTATCGCAAATTCAAGATAAAGTCGACTGCGACAGCGGACGACTACGCGAGTATGCGTGAAGTAATAACGCGGCGGTTGTCGTATTTAGTTGAAAGTAGTCCGTCCGACACGGACAATTACTTTTACATTAAACCCGACTTGATATTCGTAGACGGGGGGCACGGGCAATTATCGGTCGCGATGTCCGCCGCGAAATTTGTCGGGGTAACAGACATACCAATGTTCGGGCTTGTGAAGGACAACAAGCACCGCACACGGGGTGTTGCCGTTGCGGACGGAGGTGAGATATTACTGTCGACAGTGAAAGACGTATTCGCATTCCTGACGGACATACAAGACGAAACGCACAGGTATGCAATAACATTCCAAAAGTCGCGGCGCAAAGCGGATACGCTTAAACTTGCGTTGACGGATATATCAGGTATCGGTGAGAAAAAGGCAACCGCATTGTTGACGAAGTACAAAACGAAGGCGGCTATTCTCGCGGCAACGGCGGAGGAGATTGCGAATACGATACGGGTAGGGGTGGATACGGCACGGGAGGTTCAGGCGTGTTTGGAATAGGGGGGGGCAATGCACCGAGGGGCAACGAATAACCTATATTAACCTAATACTTGTGTCGTGTAGGGCGCAATGTCCACATTGCGCCGACCACCAACACTCCGCCCTACACGACACATTCTAATGGTGGCAAATAACAGGGAACACGCCCTGTTTCCCATTCCCCTCTCAAATCCCCCCTTGTAATTTTCCTCGCACTCCTGTATAATAACCCTATGTCAGTAAAAGGGAAACTAATAATCGTGTCCGCACCGTCAGGTGCGGGTAAGGACACGCTGTTAAATCGGGCATTCGCCGAGAATAGCCGACTCAAATATGCGGTATCCGCTACGTCGCGCGCGCCCCGTGACGGCGAAGTACACGGCGTGCATTATTACTTCAAAACCGCCGATGAATTCCGCGATATGCTCGAACGGGGGGAACTCTATGAGCATACCTCTTACGCCGGGAATTACTACGGTATGCCGAAAGCGTCCGTTGCCGATATTGTCGCAAAGGGCGATACTGCTGTGCTTAAAATAGAAGTCGAGGGTGCAGCCAATATCCGTAAAATCTTCCCCGATGCCGCGTTCGTGTTTATTGCCCCACCCTCGCTCGCCGTACTCGAACAGCGACTCCGCGCGCGCGGCACGGACAGCGAATCCGCTATCCAAAAACGCCTCGAAATCGCTAAGCACGAACTTACCTTTGCCAAAGATTACGACACCATTATAACAAATGACAACCTCGATACCGCAGTAGCCGAATTTTTGGAAGCCATAAAATGACGGTTGCCGAAGTTGCACTCACAAAGGTTACGCTCGCCGTTGAAAAAGCGTATAAATATATTGTGCCGACGGATATACAGGTAACTGTCGGCGTGAAAGTATCCGTTCCGTTCGGCAAGCGTAAAGGGACGGGTTATGTGTTATCGGTCGGCGAAACGGACGATGTAACAGGACTAAAAAGTATTGCCGAATTGCTCCCCGAAAGGGCATTGTCGCCCGAACAGTTCGACCTCGGGTTGTTTATATCGGACAGGTTTTTCAGTACAAAAGCGGACGCGTTCGGCGTAATCTGCCCCGTTCCCATAAAAACATTCCCCCCCGAATATGCTACCGTGCCGTACAGTGCCGATAAATTGCCTGAATTGTCGGACGAACAGACGCGTGTATTACACGGGTTGACCGCGCTTGCGTTGCAAGGCAAACCCGATTGCGCGTTACTCCGCGGCGTAACGGGAAGCGGCAAAACATTCGTCTTTATCCGCTTAATCGCCGAGGTAATCTCGCACGGCAGAAACGCGATACTACTCGTCCCCGAAATCAACTTGACTCCCCAAACCCTAAACAAATTCTCCGAATACTTCGGCGGCATAATATCCGTACTCCATTCCGGGATTACCGCCGCCGCGAAACGCCGCGAATACGCGCGTATCGAGTCGGGTAACGCGCGGCTTATTATCGGGACGCGCTCGGCGATATTTGCTCCGCTCCCCGACATCGGCGTAATCGTAATCGACGAGGAACACGACAGGTCATACAAGTCCGACAAATCCCCTCGTTATCACGCGCGTGACGTAGCGAAGTTCCGCGCCGTAAAGCATAACGCGTTGTTATTACTCGCCAGCGCAACCCCCGAAATCGACAGTTACTACCGCGCATTGTCGGGGGTGTATAAACTCTTCGAGTTACACGAGCGGTACGGCGGAGCGGTATTACCGCAAGTCTACACGATAGATATGGGGCGTGCCGATGCTTATGGCGCGTACGCGAAGGGGCGTACGGCATTTACAATACCGCTGTTAAACGCGATTAAGCATACCCTTGACAAGGGGGAGCAATCGCTGATACTACTCAACAGGCGCGGATATAATACTACCGTGTCGTGCGCGGAATGTGGCAAAACCGCCGATTGCCCGACTTGTTTATTACCGCTTACCTATCACGCGGACGGGTCATTACGCTGTCACAGGTGCGGATATGTTGCGGAGTACAAAGACACTTGCGAATATTGCCACGGGCGCGTATACAAGACGGGTACGGGTACGCAACGTGCCGCCGAGCAACTCGAAACGGAACTCCATAGGAGTTTCCCCACAGCGCGGATATTACGGGCGGACACGGACACATTGAAAACCGCCGCCGACACAGAAAAATATTTGACGGCGTTCGCGAATGGGGAATACGATATTGCGGTAGGCACGCAGATGTTATCGAAAGGGCATAACTTTCCGAAAGTGACGTTGGTTGGCGTACTGCTGACGGATAAGTTACTGTATGGTGGGGGCGACTACAAGCAATTTGAACGGACATTTGAGTTGCTTACACAGGTAACGGGCCGCGCGGGGCGTAACACAACAGACGGGCAATCGGCAGGCAGTGCGTATATCCAGACATATTCCCCTGACCACTATGTAATCACACTTGCTTGCAAACAGGACTACACGGCATTTTTCAATGAGGAACTTACCTCACGGAAACTGTTGTCCTATCCGCCGTATTCTATTTTATTCCGCGCGGTATTCAAATCGGCGGACGAGCAGAAAGCGGCAAACGCGGCGGCACAATTCACGTCCGACTTTGAACGAACAGCGGCGGACACCCCCCATTACTGCTATCCGCCGATGAAGGCGGAATACGGGCGGATAAACGGGGAATACAAGTACGCGGTGGACATCAAGGGTACGAACAGCAGACAATTCCGCGCACTGATACGGGGCACGGTTGCAAACGTAACGGGCGTGTCGGCGTATGTAGACATTGTATGACGCCGCACCCACCCAAAATACTATAAATGTGTCGTGTATGGGCGGATAAATTACACTGTGCGTCAACGGTAAATTCTGTCACCCAAAACGCATATTGTATGGCAACAGGCGTGTTCTTTTAATGTAGGAGGTAGGTAATGTCCACCACATATTACGCAGGCAAAGTTGAACATAAAATAATACTCGAATGGGTCAGCGGCAACGCCGAGCCTACCAAGAATGGGGAGTTAGTCCTCACGGGGCATTCCATATTCAGCGTCAAGACGGTTGAAACATTGTATGGCGCGGATAAATTTGTCTTGCGGTCGAAGGGCAAGGGCGACATAGTATTCGACCGTCCGCAGAAGGCAATAGGCGAGAGCCGATTGTACAAATACATTGATATTGTGTTACCTACCCTTGAAATGGCACACGCCGACACATACAAGGCACCTGACGGCAAAATCGGTAACACAATACAATTTACCCGAATAAACGGGGAAACTTCCGACTGGGCGAGTTGGAAAAAATATCTGTCTGACAACGAATTTACGGTAGTGGACGAATACGGCACGGAGTTGTCCCCGAAAGTTTTCGAGAGTGATGTACTTCGTTTATGTGAAGTTTGACGAGGAGTTGAAAAGAATGGGTTTACGCGAGGTAGTGAAATTCGGCGACGAAACACTGACATTAAAATGTCGGGACGTGGTATCGTTTGACCGCAAATTAGGCAGTCTGCTTGACGATATGGCGGAAACGATGTACAAGGAAAACGGAGTAGGGTTAGCCGCGCCGCAAGTGGGAATGTTACGGCGCGCGTTTGTAATAGACACAGACATTGACGACGACGGGGAGGATAACCGTGACGGCACGGGTATTATCGAATTTGTGAATCCGATATTGGTGAAGCAAGTTGGGGAGCAACGGGAAGTTGAGGGGTGTTTATCGAGCAATGGGCTATGGGGGTTTGTTACGCGCCCCGAGTTTATTGTGCTTGAATACAAGGACAGATTCGGGAACCCACAGCGGTTAGAGGCGGAGGGCGTACTTGCGGCGGCAATCGCGCACGAGTTCGACCACTTGAATGGAGTATTGTTCACGGATTTGGCGGACGAAATGGTAGACGAGCCACCCGAGAAGTTTAAGAAACGAGCGGCTCGGCGGATCCCGAGGTCGCGCCGACAATACGAGAAATACGCGCGGACTAATGGGGAAAAACTACTGCCTTGACAACAGACAACAGACAACAGAC
>JAISLG010000081.1 GCA_031260615.1 Oscillospiraceae bacterium
TCTGTTACCGCGATAAAACGCACCGTGGAACTATAAACAACTGTAAGGTTTGCCCCTCAACGCCGTTCCCAAAACTTCCCTCTAACCCCAAAACTATGTGAAAATTTCGTGTATAATTATTGTAATTTTGATTAAACTTTTTCCTTGAAAAAAAATTCGGCTGGATTATAATTAAATGTGAATAAACAGGTGGAAGTCGAACCTATATTCAAGTCGGTGTGTTGTGCGCCGTGTTGCGTGTTATGCCGTAATGCGGAATATCGCCTTGGATACAGGTTTGCAGTCCCTTTGTTAATATATTGAAAGGGAAGTCTTAACCAAATGAAACTTAAACGTAAAGTTTCCGCTTTTCTCGCGGCAATGGTCGCGGCGGGCAGTATAACCGTACCCGCCTCCGCCCCCGTTTACGCGGCAAAAGCAAGCGGCGCATCTGTCCCGTATTCGCTCGCGGCTAACGGCGGTTACCGTTCCGTGACCTATTACGGCGATTGGTCGATTTATGACGGCTCGGAAGATTACTTCTGGCCCGCCGCAATCCCCGCTGACCAACTCACGCATATCAATATCGCGTTCCTCGACCTCGACAAGGACGGTAATGTCCTTGCCACCGACCCTTACGCGCAGTATATGGCTCCGATGAACGACAAAGCCGGTACGAGTGAGGCAGATGAATCGGCGCAACTCTCGTATTGGACTACCGTTTACGGGCTTGCTGACGGCGGCGATATTAACGGCGGTATGGTAAACGGGCTTATCGACCTCCGCAATAAATACCCAAACTTACGCCTTGGCATATCTGTCGGCGGTTGGTCTAAATCGGGTGATTTTTCCGATGTTACCGCAGATAATACCAAACGCGCGAATGCCGTTGCCAACCTCGTCAAGATAACCGAAGTCCTAAACCTCGACTTTATCGACATTGACTGGGAATACCCCGGCTCGTACCGTAAAGGCGATTTGCTCGACAACAGCAACGATGAGGGTACTCCGAACGCACGCCGCGACGATGGCAAAAACTTTGTTGAGTTCCTCAAAGACCTCAAAACAGCGCAAAACGCGCTCGCACTCAAAACGGGTAAAATATACGAGTTATCCTCCGCGCTCACGTCCACGCCGAGCAATTTCCTTAACGGCGCACTCGCATACCTCCCGAACAATGCATTCCCGTCCGACTACGACATTAAAAAAGGGCGCGGACAAATAACCGCTACCCCCGAAGAATGGCGCGCGGCTACCACGGAATACGTCAATGGGATATTCACTTATCTCGACTTCGGGAACTTAATGACGTATGACCTTCGCGGCACTTGGGACAATACAACGGGACACCACACCGCGTTATACTCGCACCCTGAAAAAGATTTCGCGGACATTGCTGGTACGACAAATGCCGATGCCAACGATGCCGAACTTGTAAACTTCTCCGCAGACAACCTTGTGCAGTTCCTATTGGGGCGCAAAGTTGACAGCGTGGGTAACACTATAATAGGACGGCTTGATGCCGACCACGACGCATTCGACTTGTACATCGACAGCACCGTCAGCAGCCGAAAACTCGTAATCGGCGCGGCGTATTACTCTTACGGGTGGGGCAATGCCAAACCCGCAAGCGGCGAATTTGAAAACACGGATTTCCCGGGGCTGTTCCAAATAACCCACGAGGCAGAGGCGAATGCGGACGGCAGTAAAGGCACGGGCGCGAAAAACGAAGCGGCTGTTACCGAGGGTGACGGCGGTTACGCGGACGGCAAGTGGACTTATAACCACCTCCTTTACGGCGGAACAGACAGCGCGGGCAAGACAATAAACAGCATATTCGATGTATACCCGAACATTCAAGAAAAGTGGGATGATACGGCAAAGGCAAGTTATCTGTACAGTGCCGACGGCGTATTTATCACTTATGACAGCAAACAATCCGTGGCGGCAAAGGCAGATTACGTCAAAGCTAACAACCTCGGCGGTATAATCACTTGGATGGCAAGTGAGGACCACCAAGACAGCAACAAAATACGCAACGAACTGACAAATACAATTAACCAAGGTTTGTGGGGGAGCACTCCCTTACAGAATTTTGAACTCGCCCCCGCATATTACGGCGACATAGCCGTGACAGGGAGCGGCTCGACAATCACAATCAAAAACAACAACAAGGTAAGCGCAAAGTCAATCAAATTGCATTTCCCGAACGCGGGTTCAACGGGCAATGGGCTTGATATGGAGGCAAACGAGTTGCTGATGGCGGAAACCGTCGGTTACGCGTTGATGGCACCCGTAATCTATATCACGCTCAAAAGCGGAACATTATCGAACGTTGAAGTATCGGTAGACGGCTTTACGTTCAAAACGTTGGGCAACAACGTATACACCGTGTCCATTGACACCAACAAAGCTGGATACGGCACGGGCTATATCGGCGCGGGCGAAACGTATACCATTAAACTTAGCGGCGCGACTTGGGCTGATGTCGAGAAAGTCGAGATAGCGGAGCGCGTTTATGACGGCGAACACCCCGGATACAACACCGAGGGCGCGAAGGTAAACGCGGCAGTCGGCGACCCGACACCGAGCAAGATTACACTCGCCGCCGCCGTAATCGAATTTGAAAACGGAGTCGGCAACTACGAGTACACGGGCAAGGCTATTGAGCCGAACTACACGGTTAAAATCGGCAATGATACCCTTACCGAGGGTACGGATTACACGGGCGAATACCACAACAATACGGACGTGGGCGCGGCGTATGTCGAAATCACAGGCAAAGGCAAATACGAGGGTACCAAGCAACTCGTATACTCAATCAACAAAGACGTACCCGATGTAACAACCCCGTCAACCACCGCAAAACCGAGCAATACCACACCCTCGTCAACGAGTGAAACGGGTGAAACGGGTGATAATACAGACGAACCCGCCAGTAGTGACGACAACACTACCGAACCGTCTGCTACTACCAGTAATTCTCGTACTACTCGCACTAATTCTAATACTACGGCGAACACTGACGAACCCGAATCGACAGTAGGCACGGACGATACGAGCGACTCAGACGAACCGCCCGTTACGAACGAACCCACATCTGCAAGCGGCAATACACGCACAAGCCGCTCAACCACGAGCGCGAACCCCGATACTACTGCCGCACCGTCAAGCACAGTAATCGGTGACATTGACGCGAACGGCGAATTTGAACTCCTTGACATTGTTTTGGGAAAACAACTCATTGCAGGGTGGTCAAGCAAAAACTCGCAGAACGTAAAAATAACAATAATCAGCGTTGCTGTCCTCAAAATTGCGGATATGGACGGCTCGGCAAACCTCGACATCTACGACATTATCCTGTTGCAATTCCATTTTATAAATGGGACTGAGGACATACCTCCTCCGCCGCCCGTAGTCGAAACCACGGCTAATACAAGCACGACGGCGACAACCACTACGCGCGCAACCGCAAAACCGGGTACAGGCGATGTAACTGAACCGGGTACAGGCGATGTTACAGAACCGGGTACAGGCACTACCCGTTCGTCGCGCACATCGGCAACCGCTACTACACGCGCAACCACAGGCAACGCTACTGAACCGCAAGATACTGACGAAACAACCGAACCGCAAGAATCGCAAGAACCGCAAGATACTGACGAAACAACCGAACCCAACAACACAGACGATACAACCGCGTCACGCACCACACCACCTGCCACTACTACGGCTAAACAGCCGAGCGGCGAGGAAGTGGACAATTCCGTTCAAGAGAAACTTATCGCGAACGGACGGCGCGTAATCGGCTACTACACCGATTGGGACGTTGTTGGGGAATTAGAGGACGACCCCACAACAGAGGATATTGACGAATCACGCGAAGCACGTCCTTACACGGAAGAGGATATTCCGTGGGGCAAACTCACGCACATCAACTATTCTTTCGGCATACTCGAAGGCAACAAATTGTCCTTGTCTAAGGTAGACATCGACAAACTCACGGCACTCGTGGCGAAACGCGATGCTGTATCCCCGAACACAAAATTGCTTATCTCGGTAGGCGGCGCATCGGACAGCCCCGACCTCGTGAAGTTTATGCTCGCGGGCGAAAAGGCGTGGCAAGAATTTGCCGACAGTTGCGTAGACTTCCTGAACGAATACGGGTTTGACGGGATAGATATGGATATAGAATACCCGTCCGCGCTTTGGGTAACGGATACGGACGGAGATGCACACTACACGTTCTCCGACACGGAAGTTATGCAAATCTACCCGAACTTCGTGAAGTTTATCCACATTCTCCGCACGACCTTAAACAATGCAAGCGCGAAAGAGAACCGCACAGGCGCGGCGCAATACCTCCTCACCGCGGCAGTTGCACCCTCCGCTTGGAACTTACGCGGACAGGGCGACAGCGAATACGCTTGGGATTTAGATTTCGTGAATATAATGACGTACGACTTCTACGGTCCTTGGTCGGAACATTCTTGGCATAACTCCGCAATTTACGGCACGGAAACCGAACCCGAAATGTACAATATGACGGACGAGGGTTACACCAAACCTTACGACCCCGCAATGGTCATTGCGTACGCGGTTGAATACTGGAAATCCGTTCTCCCTGCCGAACGTATCACAATCGGCGCACCGTATTACCTTCAAATGTGGACGAATTCCAACGGACTCGGCTCGACTGCTACGGGCAACGAAAATGAGAGCAGTGTTCCGATGTTGTGGGATTTGTACAACATAATAGGCAAAGACGGCAACGAATATTTCCGTGACGAGGGTGCAAAAGTGCCTTATGTCTACAACGCGGATACAAAAACATTCTACACGTTCGAGGACGAATGGGCTACCGAGGAGAAGATAAAATATATCCTCGCGCAAGGGCTTGGCGGATATATGACTTGGGAATTGTCGGGCGACTTCTCGCTACTCGACGACGGCAAAACCTACGACCGCGGCGACACCCTTATAACAATTGCGGCGAACGGGCTTGCGAACGGCGCGGCAGTTAAGGCAAAGGTTGCACCCACCGCGCTTGCGGACTTCAAAATCGTAACTAATGCACTTAACCAAGCGGACGAAAACGGAAACGCGCAATCCCCTGCCGATGGTGTAGGTTATCCTCCTTATATGACCCTCACCCTCACGAACAATACTGGCAAAGCGTGGGCGGCAGGCACAACAATCACTTTCCAAACCTCGAAATATATGGCAATTCTCGTGAATGCAAAGTCACAAGCGGATTGGTCGTATAAAGCGGACGGGTTGCAATACACTGGCGACGAGTGGGAACTCGAAGGTATCAGCAACACGGTAAGCGGCGATATACGGACGTACACGGCTAAACTTGACAAAGCCGTTGCGAACGGCGGTTCGATAACATTCGGGTTATGGACTTGGGGCTTGTATGAGCAAAGCCACGAAACGGACATCTACTCGAAAATATCGGGCAACGCTGACGGTTCGCCGATGCCGAAAGGCGCACCTTGGGCGGGTACAGTCACCGACAGTATGCGCGGCGCACTACCATTCGCGGTGTATAACTTCACGGTTGACGGGAAATATTCCACACAGGAATACCCCGACTGGTATTATTGATATGCGCGTATGCGCGTAACGCACAAAATGCTCCCCGTTATTGGGGAGCATTTTGTGCGTTACGCGCCTTGACAAGGGGGATTTTTTCGATATAATAAACCTTGTATGTACAATAAATGAGGTGCAAATGATAGTAATACCCGCGATAGACATTATCGACGGAGTACCCGTCAGGCTATACAAGGGGGACTACGCGACTGCGGGGAAAGTTGCCGACGATGTATTGGCAACGGCGCGTAAATTTGAGGAGGACGGCGCGACGTGTATACATATTGTAGACCTCGACGCCGCTAAAACCCCGAACAAAAACAACAAAGACGTGATATTAGAGGTAATCAAGCAATCGAAAATACACATCAATGTGGGTGGCGGAATCCGCACAATAGACGACATCGAGGACTATTTGTCACACGGCGCGTTTCGAGTAATACTCGGGACGGCGGCGGTAAATTCACCGAAGTTGGTGAAATACGCGGTGGGCGACTACGGTGCGCGAGTAGTAGTCGGGATAGATGCGCGTGACGGGAAAATAGCGGTGAACGGCTGGACTGAAAAAACCGAACTGAACTACGAGGAATTTGCAGTCGAGAACGCGAAACTCGGCGTGAAATACTTTGTATTCACGGACATCGAAAAGGACGGCGCATTATCAGGTGTAAATCACGAAGCGACCCGACAGTTAGCGAATAAAGTTGCCCTTTACGGGGCGCGTATAGTAGCGTCTGGTGGAGTGAAAGACATAGAGGACATTATTACCCTCCGCAACCGCCACATTTTCGGCGTAATATGCGGCAAGTCGCTATACAACGGGAACCTGTCACTACCCGAGGCAATCAAAGTTGCAAACGAGCCGACTGTTGCTATATAACACAATGGGCTAACTCGGGGGCTAACGAGGGGCAACGATTATTGGCTAACTCGGGGGCTTTGCCCCCGAACCCCCAGCAGGGGGCTACGCGCCCCCTGCACCCTGCGGCAGCGTGACGCTGCACCCTTGAAGCGGCGAGGACAACCAAATATATCCCGAGAGATGTAAGGGCAAATGCTTTGTATTGTGTTTCAGGCGGCAATTGAAATGAAACACCCCGATATTTATTTATCGGGGTGTTATTGCCGTCACTTGTATTCGCAACAACCGAACCTCTCGGGATAAATTTGGTTGTCCTCGCAACTTCCAGCCCGTACGGCGAGTACCGCGAGGTCGAGGGGGCGCGTAGCCCCCTCGTGGGGGTTTGGGGGCAAAGCCCCCAACGTACCCCAAATCCCTCGTAAGCCCGCCGAAGGCGGAAAAGCCACATTCGTTACCCCTCGCTGCCTCTCATTGCCCCTCGTTGCCTCTCGTTGCCCCTCGTTGCCTGTGTGTGTTATCTGTGTGTGTTGCCTGTGTGTTAGCGGTATTCTATGGTGACCTCGCCAGTGATGTGTTCTAATTTTTCGTAGAACGAATATTTTTGCATATTCACCGCAGTAGTCGCTTTACCCTTAACATACGCCGACATCGACTTAATATAGTCCGCGTCTACTGCTGCCGCACCCTCCTTAGGAGTGAAATTGTTTTTGCTTTTTGACGTGTCGTAATACCCCGCCTCGGAAATCCAACTGTAATCTTGGAAAATTACAATGCCGGGTGCGTCTGAAAGCGCATCGTTGCCCGTGTAAAGACGGCTGTCATACTTCTGCCCAAACAGGTTAAGCAAAGTCGGCATAAGGTCGATAGAATACGTCGGTTTCTCGACAACAATCGGGTCTGTTATCTGCGAGTTGTAAATAATCGCCGTTGTTTTCATAAGGTCGGTATCGAACGTGTAGTTGTTCATTCCGAGCAACTCTTTGAAATACAGGTTTTTGTCCGTTGACGGAGCAACATAAGACAATGCGTACGGGTAGTGGTCGGGTGCGATTACGATAACCGTGTCGTCTAATCTGCCCGAATCTTCAAGGGCTTGCATAAGATATGTCACAGCCAATTCAAGTTCGTAGTTTTTCGCCAAGTAACTGATAAGCACGTCAGAGTAACCCGAGTCCTTGAACACAGCCTTGTTTTTATTATAGAAAATGGCTGCCGTATTGTACGGGGAGTGTCCCGAAAGTGTCATATAATACGCGTGGAATTGCTCCTCCTCGATGTACATCGGGATAGTCGCTTTCATCATATCGAGGTCGGAGGAAGTTGCGCGTTGCGGCTTGTAATTCGCGTACATATTATGCGCTTTGTCGGGGTAGTCAACGGCGACAATAAACTTGTCATAGCCGAGGTTTTCGTGGGTTTTGTTTCGGCTGTAATAAGCGTATGTCGCATTGTGAAACGCAAGTGTCTTGTATCCCTCATTTCGCAGACGGTTGCCGATAGTGTACCACATATCGTGACCCGCGGTATTTTGGGTTGCCTGAGTGCCGTTCGGGAAAGTACCGAACAGGTTAGTGTATTCACCGTTGGAGGTTTTACCGCTCCAAAACGGCTGATAGTAATCGTTCAAAACGATACCGTTGTGGGCGAGTTTCCAAAGGGTAGGGGTATATTTTTCTGATATGGCAAACGTGTGCCAACTCTCGGCGGTAATGAATATAAGGTTCTTATCCTTAAACATACCCGTGTATTCATTTTGGGTAGTGGTGGGTGCGGCGGCGAGGTATTCTGCGATTGCCTTGATATTTTTGTCAGACGAGGACGCGGCGATTGCATCGAAGTCGTAGATGGCATTTTCGTTATAGACGGGTTGGGGAATATACGGGGGTGCGGTGGTAATCGGGTTAGGCGATGGGGTATTAGTTCCGCCGTCGCCGTTCACGTCCACGGTAGTAGCGGGGATATTATTAGACTCTGTTGCTTTGGTTTCCATTGTGGGAATATCTGCGTTATCCGTATTTGAGTCAGAGGTTGGTTTCCCGAACATTGCGTAATTCGCGTCAAGCACGAGCGAACGGAGTAGCCCGAAACGAGGAGCGGCCTCATCAAATTCAAAGAATGCCCCATAGTATTCTCTGTCGTTGACAATCGACGATTTTTGCAAACAAACGGACGCATATCCGAACCAGTGGAAGGAAACGGAGGCGGCAAGGCAAAGCGCGTCCCAACGCACATTAAACGGGGACGACCTAAGAACCTTAAATTTGAGGAGTAGCCCGAGCGCAACGGGCGGAACGGCGAGAGTAATCAAACCGCCGATTGAGAACCACACAAGCGGCGCGATGGTATCACCGAATTCGGTAACGGCGTTTTCCCCCGTACCGAGAATAATTTCGACACCCATATAGGAATTGAACATATTATTTATGCCGAGTTCAACTGCGTAAATAATACCGACACCCGAGAGGGTAACGACAGCGAGAGCCTCATTGACTTTACGTTTTTTGGTAATCGTTCCGATAATGGGGAAGATGATACCAGAGGCGACGGAGAAGAAGAACACCGTACCGAACTTGAACGAATCTACACCAGTCCAAAGGTGAAGTGCAACTTCAAACCAAACAACAGCCAACGGGAAAAACGCATAATACGCGAGCCTGCGCCAAAAGTACGGCAGTACAACTTTTTTATCGGGGTAAATATTTCTTTCCATTTCCTTTAAGTCCGCTTTAAGCGTTTTAACGTACGGGAAAAGCGGTATATGTTTAATATACTCCTTATCGGGATAACCGTTTCGCGTTTATCCGCCGCCTACGGTGGCACAGTGCTTCGCACCGCGATAAGTCGGCTCTACCGCAAAAACGCGGAGTATTTTTTAGTGGTTTTGCGGTATAAGGCGTAAAATAAAGGCGCACATAATGCGCCTGACGGGAGGGGTATGTTGCCGAAAGAATGCGTGTGGTAACATATTATTACCGACCGCGAATGGAGCTGGGAATGGGACTCGAACCCACGACCTGTTGATTACGAATCAACTACTCTACCAACTGAGCTATCCCAGCGTAACGTGTATATTGCTTTGTATATGCGTTGTATCCGCTTGCATTTATGGCGCGTATATATTATACTAAATGCAATTACAAAGTCGAGTACAATTCTAATACAAGTTGACGCGCTTGTCAAGGGGAGTTGGTGTTAAAATATTTTATTATTAGTGGTTTTGGTATGACTGCAAAGGAATACTCGGAACGGGGAACGGGGCAAGCGGTTCACGAAATACAGCAAGCACAGCAAGCACGGGAACGCGTGGAACAACGCGGTTGTTTTCGAGGGGTACACGGACGAATATTACGCACATTAACGATTAACAGCATACTTTGACGAAAGAACGGTTCAGATTTAATTCGGAGGTAAACGAATTGCCGCACCCAAAGGATTTTGTAGTTCTACCGAAGATTGACATAATCTTCAAGAAGTTTTTTTCAGCCGAGTCGAATATAAACTTGCTGAAAGACCTGATATCGTCCGCGCTTGTAGTATCTCCTGACAGCATAGAGGACTTACAGATAATGAACTCGTCGTTATTCCCGAAACATCTTAACGAGAAATTTTGCCACGTTGACTTGATGTTGCAACTTGACGGTAAAATAATCGACATTGAGATGCAAGTGCATAACACGGGGGAGTATCGTAATCTGTCGGTGTATTACGGTGCCGGAGCATATTTTGGTACTATTGACAAAGGGGACGGCTATCAAAACCCCGACCAAGTGATAGTATTGTCATTTTTAGCGTATGACGAGTTTCCGTTATCGGAGGGGTACAAGTCTCAGTTTGGGTTACTTGAACTGACTCGGCACGAGTTATTAACGGACAAACTGCAATTCATATATTTTGA
The DNA here is from genome assembly GCA_031260615.1 of Oscillospiraceae bacterium. Classification (GTDB taxonomy): domain Bacteria; phylum Bacillota; class Clostridia; order Oscillospirales; family Ruminococcaceae; genus Ruminiclostridium_E. Next base: position 10,335 of record JAISLG010000081.1, read on the forward strand.
AATAAACAAGATACCCGAAACAACGGACGAGCGTATCGGGTTATGGTTACGTTTTCTGAAAGCGGAAACGCAAGCAGAGTTAGACGAGATAATAAAGATAGGAGATAACATTATGGCACAAGCCGTATCAACAATCCGACAAATGGACGAGGACAATTTATTCCGCGAAAAGGCACGCGAACGTAGGTTGTCAATGGCAGACGAGCGGTTCGCGTTGTCACACGCGTTTACGGAGGGAGAGCGAAAAGGGGAAATTAAAGGGAAAATCGAAGGGAAAGCAATAGGTGCGCACGAAAATGCCATAGAAACCGCAAAAAAAATGTTGCAACGGAATTTCCCTGTTGATTCAATTAAAGAAATGACCAACCTCGACACCGCC
>JAISLG010000107.1 GCA_031260615.1 Oscillospiraceae bacterium
TTTGGGTTCGTTGCTCGGATTCTTTTATAATGCCGCGCTTAATACGACGGACGAGGCGGGAAGTGCGATAACCGCCGTGGTAATCGACAATGCGTGGGTCACGAATATCGTTGTGGCAATACTACTCGTGAACGCGGTCGCGGAGGCTGTGTTCGGGACGATTATTACCGCAGGGGTGGGGAAAACGCTGCGGAATGTGAAGAAGACCGCGTTGGTGTATTGAAGATTGTCACCGCAAGCAGTTATATTGCTTGCGGTGAACGGTTATAGTGGATTAATTTAACAAATCCTAACATAAAGCAAATCAAAGCATTCATAAACAGCGGAAGCTGGCGTAACAAAAAAGGCAAATTTGAACGTAACCAACTCTTCATATTAACCCAAGATTTCGGTAGTGGGTTGTAATCTCACGGCAAACAGCATTTACTTTCCCATAAACATCACTTCTATGGATGTTTCTTTCCTTGAAAAAGTGATGTTTATGGGAAAGTAAATGCTGTTGCCGTGGTCGAATGCCCCCTCGGTTAAGAAATAAGCGTTGCACCTCGTTGCCCTTGCCTGCCTTATCGGATTTTTATATGGGTCTCACGCAATTGCAGTTCTGTCACATCAGACGGTGCGCCCAATAGTAAATCTTGCCCGTTCCCGTTCAGGGGAAAGGCGATTACTTCGCGAATGTTTTCTTCACCCAGCAGTATCATTAACAGGCGGTCGAGCCCGAATGCTGCTCCCGCGTGCGGCGGCGCGCCAAACTTGAACGCGTTGTATAACGCGCCGAACTTTTCCTTTACCGTTTCCTCGCCATAGCCCGCTATCTTAAATAATTCAAGCATACGTTCGGGGTCGTGGTTCCGTACCGCACCCGACAGTAATTCTACACCGTCAAGTACACAGTCGTATTGGTATGCTTTCACTTTGAGTGGCTCGGAATAATCCGTTGTCTGCGGCATTGAAAACGGGTTGTGTGAGAATATCGGTGCGCCGTCCTCGTCCGCCTCGAAAAACGGGAAGTCGATTACAAATAGCGGCGCGAATCGTGTATCGTCAATCAATTTCAAACGTCCCGCAATCTCCGTCCGCATTGCTCCGCCATATTTATTCGCCTTGTCCTCATCGTCCGCGATAAAATATAATACATCACCAATTTCGAGTGAAAGACGAGTTTTCAGTTCCTCGCGCTGTGCATTGTCGAGGAATTTGTCAATCGGACCGTTGTATTTATAATGTGATTTCCCGTCCTCCTCCGTGTCGTTGTGTTCCACCTTGACATAACCAAGTCCGCCCATACCTATCGACAGGGCGTATTCTTCAAGCGACTTAAAAAACGACTTTGATTGCGATGCCATATTCGGCACGCGTAAGCCACGAACAGTCTTATCTGCGAACGGTTTGAAACCGCTCCCCACGAACAAATCCGACAAATCCACGAGTATCAATGGGTTACGGAGGTCGGGTTTGTCCGACCCGTATTTGAGTATAGCGTCACTATACGCGATACGCGGAAACGGGGCAGCAAACGGCTTATCCGAGAATTTTTGAAGTATCTTTGTTAGTGTATCCTCGGCGGTTGCGAGTACATCTTCCTGTGTCGCGAATGCCATTTCAAAGTCGAGTTGGTAGAACTCACCCGGGGTGCGGTCGGCGCGTGCGTCCTCGTCGCGGAAACACGGGGCAAGTTGAAAATAATTATCGAACCCGGCGGTCATATAGAGTTGCTTAAAGAGTTGCGGCGCTTGCGGAAGAGCATAAAATTTACCTTTATGCTTCCGTGACGGGATAAGGTAATCCCTTGCACCCTCGGGCGAACTTGCCGATAACAGTGGCGTTTGCAGTTCCAAAAAACCGCCCTCGGACATTATCTGCCGCGCGTACGCGAACAACTCGGAGCGTTTGACAATTATATTTTTGACCTTACGGTTACGGAGGTCGAGGAAACGGTATTTAAGGCGCGTATCTTCACCTACCTTACGGCTGTCGGCGATTTCAAAGGGTAATGTTTCGGTTACTTTGCCGAGTATATCGAGTTTCGCGGCTTTGATTTCGACAGTACCGCTGGTTAATTTGGGATTTACGGTATCAGGTGCGCGTAGTATTACCTCACCCTCGACGGACAAGGAACATTCACGCGTTACGCCGTTGAGGAGGGACTCATCGCCTGAAAACGTAACCTGAACTGTTCCGTAGAAGTCGCGGAGGTCGAGAAATTTAATGCCGCCGTGGTCACGGATATTCTCGGCGAACCCGGCAAGCCGAACGGTTTCGCCGACGAGGGTTTCGTTGATGTCGCGTGACAGGCGCGTTCTGTATTTGTTTTTATACATTTTCGACTTTCATAATTTCTTTTTCTTTTTCGGCGCAAACGGAGTCGATTTTTTTATTAAACTCCTCGGTGGATTTGTCAACTTTTTTCTGAGCATCTTTGAGGTCGTCCTCGGTGATTTCGGAATTTTTCTTTAAGGTTTTGAGTTTATCATCGGCTTCACGGCGCGAGTTACGGATTGAAACTTTGGCTTCCTCGCCATATTTTTTGACGTGTTTAACGAGTTCCTTACGGCGTTCTTCGGACGGGCTTGGGAACACGAGGCGGATAACGGTTCCATCATTCGTAGGTGTAATACCGATGTCGGACGCGAGTATTGCCTTTTCGACTGCTTTCAGCGCAGTCTTATCCCACGGTTGAATAACAAGGGTTTGCCCCCCCTGAACGGACACAGTAGCAAGTGCGTCAATCCTTGTGGGCGCACCGTAATAATCGGCGTGTACCTTGTCTAAAACAGACGGATTAGCTCGCCCCGCGCGTATTGTGGAAAACTCGTGGGCTAACGCATCCACGGTTTTCTCCATTTTTTCCTTCGCCTTGTCGAGTATCTCTTTCATTTTTTAAACTCTAATATTAAAACTCCAACACATAATTTATTATTATAATTATATGCCAAAACACACCAGCGGTCAAGCCATAAGAGATAAGACTTAATATAAACACAAACCAAAGATAACGAAACGCAACGGAGGGCAACAATTACTAACCGCTCTTCCCCTCGGTTACTAATCGTTGCCCTCCCTCGCGTTTCGCATTTCGCCCCTTGCCCCTTGCCCCTTTCCGCTTGCCGCTTGCCCCTTGCCGCTTGCCGCTTGCCCCATCTGCCTTATCTCCGTCCGCCGCCGCCACCGGGCGGTTTCATACCACCGCCGCCGCCGTTGCCGCCCATCATCATACCCTCAATCTCTGTTGTAGCATTCCCAGTCGCGAATGCCACGCCGTTCTTGTTTACCGTGTATGATTGCCCTGACACCAAATTCGGTACGCAAATAAAGAATTTATCTGCCTGATGTGCCAACGTCCACGAGTATCCTCCCACTTCAATTCCATCGCCTGCCGCCATATTACCCGTCCCGTATAGGCTCGGTAATATCGTGCCGCCACTGTCAATAT
>JAISLG010000045.1 GCA_031260615.1 Oscillospiraceae bacterium
GACTGGTCAAAAGACAGTACGCTGATTGCTAATTTGACCGATGATATTGTTCAAAATGAAAAATATCACCTGTTCGATACGGAACAAATGCGGTGTACAATTCTTGACTCCGTGTGGGGTACACTCCAAAACAATATCGGCGTAAAAGACGTTTACTATACAATGGACGGCGGCAAATCCTTGACATTCGCGGATAAAACCCCCGATATTACAGTACCGACAGATAGTCCGTATCAAGGCAGTTACAAACTGCTTAACCCATAAAACCTGACACCTAACCAAAACTCACCCAACCAAAAATAAAATTTGAGGTACAATAAATGGTCAACCTTAAAATAGACGGCATTGCCTGTTCTGTCGAGGACGGCACAACCATACTCGAAGCGGCGCGGCAAGTCGGTATCAATATACCGACCCTCTGTTGGCTCAAAGGAATAAATGAACTCGGCGCGTGCCGTATTTGTGTAGTTGAAATGAAAGGCGCGCGTTCGCTTATCGCGAGTTGCGTGTATCCTCTCGGTCGTTTCGATGAGGGCAAGGAAATATTCACTCACAGCGCGTCTGTAATCAACAGCCGCAAAACTACTTTGCAGTTACTCCTCTCCAACCACGACCAAAATTGCTTGGCGTGCGCTCGGAGCGGTAAATGCGAACTCCAAACATTGTCGCGTGAACTCGGTGTAACGGATAGCAAACGCTTCGACGGTGCGAAAACCGTACACGAAATCGACACTTCCGCACTCCATATGTACCGCGATAATAACAAGTGCATAAACTGCCGCCGTTGCGTGGCTGTTTGCGGTAATAATGTCTACGCCGGGCTTAACCAAGCAACCGACATCGGTGTTAAGGGACAATCTATCGGCGTAATCGGCGCGAATGACCGCGGTTTCAAAACCAGTATCGGTTGCGCGTTTGATATGCCCCTCGCCGACAGTGCTTGCGTGTCGTGCGGTCAGTGCATTACCGCCTGCCCCACAGGTGCATTGTCTGAGAAAGACGACACCGATGCAGTATTCGCGGCTATCAACGACCCCGAAAAAGTAGTCGTAGTGCAGACCGCTCCCGCTGTTCGCGCATCGCTCGGCGAGATATTCGGATACCCGATTGGTACGTCCGTTGAGGCGCAAATGGCGCGTTCGCTCCGTATGCTCGGGTTTAACTATATTTTCGATACCAACTTCGGCGCGGATTTGACTATTATGGAGGAGGCAAACGAACTCATCGAACGCGTTACCAATAAGGGCGTTCTCCCGATGATTACCTCTTGCTCCCCCGGGTGGGTGCGTTTCTGCGAAGCGTATTTCCCTGAGTTCCTCCCGAACCTGTCCTCTTGCAAATCCCCGCAACAGATGACCGGCGCAATGATAAAATCTTACTGGGCTAAGAAAAACAATATTGACCCGAAAAAAATCGTGTCTGTTTCGATTATGCCGTGTACCGCGAAAAAGTTTGAAGTACAACGCCCCGCGCAAAGCGGCGCGAAGGCGGCTAACCTGTCCGAGGATTACCTCGCGGATATGGACTATTCCCTCACAACGCGTGAACTCGCAAAGATGATTGAAAAAGCGGGTATCCGTTTCACGGAACTCCCCACCGAACTCGATGCCAATTCGTTCGACAGCCCATACGGTAACGGGTCGGGCGCGGCAGTTATATTCGGGGCAACAGGCGGCGTTATGGAAGCCGCACTCCGTACTGCCGTATGGCGGCTTACGGGTGAGAGCCAAGACAGCCCCGTTGAATTTGAGAATGTCCGTGGCGTTAAGGGCGTGAAAATTGCCGATTACGAGGCAGGCGGCGTGAAAGTCAAAGTCGCCGTTGCAAGCGGACTCGCAAATGCGCGTGAACTACTCGACCGCGTAAAAGCAAAAGAGGAAGGGTTCGCGGATATTACGTTTATCGAGATAATGGCTTGCCCCGGCGGTTGTGTAAACGGCGGCGGTCAGGCAATTGTCCCCGCAAGCGTACGGAACTTTATCGACGTTCGCGCTGAACGCGCAAAGGCACTGTATAAACTCGACGAGGGTAACAAAGTGTCGCGGTTCTCCCACGCAACCGCCGATATTAAACGCGTGTACGATGAATACCTCGAAAAACCCGGCAGCCACCTTGCACACGAATTGCTACACACCTCATATAAAGCATCGAAAAATATCAAGTAAAAAGGCTTGGTAATTTCACGGCAATTTAACCCATTCGCGGCGTATTTGCCGAAAATACGCCGCGAATATTTTTTTTAATATATACCATTAAAAGGAAATGGGCAGTTCCGTTATGGAGTTGATGATACCCGAAAAAATAATTTGCTACCTCTTGTTTTTCAGCGCGATGTCGTTTGTCGGTTGGGTAATTGAAGTCATTTACCGTTCTTTGGTCGAGGAAAAACGACTTGTAAATCCGGGTTTTTTGTCAGGACCGTTCTTGCCGATTTATGGGTTCGGCTCGGTAATAATTACTTTGGTGAGCGAGGAGGCGGAAACTTTACCGCCCGTTTTGGGGTGGGCTATTATTTTGCTGTCGCCGACAGTCCTCGAATACTTCGGTTCGTGGGTTTTGGAAAAGATATTCAAAATGAAGTTGTGGGATTACCACGAGAATTTTTTGAACTTAAACGGGCGAATTTGCTTGAAATTTTCCTTTTACTGGGCATCGGGCGCGGCTATTTTTATTTTGTTGCTCGAACCGGCATTACTTAGGCGGATTGCACTAATAGGTCCGTATCTGTCGCACTTTTTGGTCGGGGGGTTGTTCGCGTATTTTATTGTGGATATACAACATTCCGTTACGGCGATTTACAACTTCAAAGATTTCCAAACCAGTATCGCGAAACTTATCGAAAAAGGCAAGACTTTTCAGCCAGCACTCGAATTTCTCGAAATAAATGGGAAAAAATCTAAACTGCCCATTGA
>JAISLG010000160.1 GCA_031260615.1 Oscillospiraceae bacterium
TTTTTTTGTACACGCACGATAACCCGTAATGGGCATTGCGAATACAAGTGACGGCAACCGCAATTGCATATTTTTTTGTACACGCACGATAACCCGTAATTGTGTCGGGTAGGGCGCAATGTCCCCACTCCGCCGTCAAATACCGCCTTTATTCACTGCGCTACATTATATCCATACACCTGTTGTTTAATCATCTTGTCCACGATACCGAGCATTGAATCTTTTGTGATACCCGTCGATACAATATGGGCATTTCGGAGGGAAATGTGGTCGGAGAACGGTTTCATAACGGATATGTCCGCCGCGAGGAGCAGGGGGATATTCGCAGTCTGCTCGCTCTCACGCAGTTGTTTATAGAACGCAAAGAATTGCGAGTAGTCGTCGCCTAACTGGTATACTATCAGGCTTGGCTCGGACGTAGCCGCGACATACGATGCGCTTTGCATTGCGCCCGTTGCCTTGATAGTGTACGGCGACCCCTCGAAGTTGCGCCGCAATCGGTTTATCTCTTGGATTTTATCGCAGACAATCAATATTGTGTTCATTTACTTCTTCTCGGTATATTTTTATTTTAGGGGTTATTGCGGTATAATGAATGTCACGATTACCGCCGCCCTGCGGCATTTCAGGAACTGAAAAGGTCGAAGTCGCAACAAGACCATAGTGAGGTAACTCCCCACCAAGTCCGCGGCGACACGCCGCCACCAAGTCCGCGGCGACACGCCGCCGCCGCCTGTTACCATTGATAGAAGAAAGCCTTATTCTTGCCGCTCGTACGCGCGCGTGACAACCCCATATCGCATATCTTGTGCAGTTCTTCGTAGTCTGTCCCGTGCCTATCCGTTACCGCAAGTCCAACCGACACATACATCTGCTCGTTGTCCACTGCCGCCTTTATACCCCGTATTATTGCTGCCGCGTAGTCCTCCACTGCCTTTTTGTCGCGCATTTCGGGAGCAAATATCATAAAGCCCCCACCGGCGAGGACAGCGAGTACCGCTTCCGAGCCATTCAAGGTTGTTCCGGGCAACATATTGTGCAGTACATCGCGCGTTTTAATGAGAGCCTCGTCCGATACTTTCGTACCCACAAAACTGTAATGGTCGAGGTCGATGAGGAACAACGCGCCTTTACTGCCACCTTTCAGCATTTCGACGATTTCCTCCTCCGCGAACCGCATAATAGGCAAGCCTGTTACGGGGTCGGGGCGTTGGTAAGGCTTAGCGTGGTGTTGGAGCACCGCGTCTACTGTTTCGGCGAACACTTCGGGGTCAATGGGTAATTTCAAAGCCTCGTCCACACTGAGCCGATTCGCGGACATAATACTGGCTGTTGTGATATTTTCCGCGAGGATAATCGCGGGCATATCGCGGATACGCTTATCTTCTTTTCGCACTTTGGATATTAAATCGAAGCAACTGCCATTTTCGATACGTTCGGAAACGATGAGCAAATCGTAACCGCCGCCCGCCGTACCGAGCGCGCGTATCAGCGTTTTAACGGTTTCAATCGCGCCGAAAGCATGCGTGGAATCGTACTTCTCCGCCAAAACGGCATCGAATATCTTATAGAATAACTTCGCCTCGGACACAAAAAGTATTTTTTTTCTCACAGCAAACCCCGTTCCGCTAACACATATTAGTATACGCGCTTATACTTATTTACATTATATTATACAATGGGGAATATTGCAAGCACAACGGGAATTTGGTATAATGTCGAGGTGGGGTTATGTATGAGTAAAAGTTTATTACCGCCTAAGAGCGATTTTGTATTCAAGCGGATATTCGGCGATTACCGAAACACCGCTATACTGACGGACTTCTTGCAATCCGTACTGACGATACCAGCGGAGGATTACGCGGTGGTGTCGGTAGTGGACACGCATTTGAATAAAGACGGAGAGGACGACAAAGTTGGGATACTTGACGTCAAGGTCAAGACAGTATCAGGGAAGACCATTGATGTTGAGATACAACGCCGTGACGTGCCTAATATTGCGGAACGCATAATATTCTACACATCTAAAATGGTTGTAGAGCAAATAGGCTCGGGCGATGATTACGAGAAAATCAAGCAAGTCATAACGATACTCATTACGGACTATAAGGTAAACGCGAGTGCGGCGTATCACCAGAGTTTTCGGTTATGCGACACTACACACGGGACGGAGTTTACGAACCTGATTGAGATACACACGCTCGAACTGCCTAAGTTGCCAGACGAAAACGATTACCAACCCGAATACGAGTGGTTACAATTCCTGAAAGTGGAAAGCAAGGAGGAACTTGATATGTTAGCGACTGCAAATCCGCAAATCAATACGGCGAAGGGTGTTCTGCTTAAAATGAGCGAGGACGAGCGTACACGGTTGATATACGAGTCGATTGAGAAGAAAGAACGGGACGAGCGGGCAAGGACAAAGGCGGCTATGAAAGAGGGCATATCGCAAGGCATATCGCAAGGCATAACAATAGGCATATCGCAAGGCATATCGCAAGGCATATCGCAAGGCACAAAAATAGGCATATCGCAAGGCATAACAATAGGCATATCGCAAGGCATATCGCAAGGCATATCGCAAGGCATAATCGCAGTTGCGCGTAATATGTTGAAAACCAATATGAATACGAATGAGATAGTCCTACTTACGGGGCTGAGTATTGCAGACATAGAGGGGTTGCGTAATGAACTCCAAGGAGGAACTTGATATGTTAGCGACTGCGAATCCGCAAATCAATACGGCGAAGGGTGTTCTGCTTAAAATGAGCGAGGACGAGCGTACACGGTTGATATACGAGTCGATTGAGAAGAAAGAACGCGACGAGCGGGCAAGGACAAAGGCGGCTATGAAAGAGGGCATAACAATAGGCACAATCGCAGTTGCGCGTAATATGTTGAAAGCCAATATGTCTACGAATGAGATAGTCCTACTTACGGGGCTGAGTATTGCAGACATAGAGGGGTTGCGCTATGAACTCCTTAGTTGACGGATTTATCCCAAACAGCCCCCGATATTGCAATCGGGGGCTGTTGCATATCCGCCCCCCATACAAGTGAAAAAGCCCAACCCCGAATAAACGAGGTTGGGAATAATATAAGAGAAAAATGGAAATCAAAAATGGGATTATGCGGCAACGCCATTAGCCGCGTTCAATTTTTCGATGTAGTCGGGAGCATAACTTGCCCCGTACTTCGCGTCGCCCGTGTATGACACGGTTTGGTTCGAGTTGTAGGAATACTTCCCGTTCGTGTATGTGGCACTGCTGGGAGTAGTGGTGGGCGCACTCAAATTCGCCGCGTAATCCGCGTTGAAACTTGCCCCGTATTTAGCATCGCCCGTGTATGATACATAATTAGACGGCTTTGTCGTAGTGGTGCTCGTCGTCGGTGTAGTAGTAGTGGTTGTCTTTGCTTTTTCGGCAAGTTCCTTAGCGGCGGTTTCAAAAGCGGAGAGGACTTTGGTTTTGGTGTCCTCGCTTATCTGCGGCAATTTGCCGCCCTTATTCGATTTAATCGTGTCGAACGCCTTGGTGAAAGTATCTTTAAGTGCGTTAAACTCCGTCAAACTATCCCCGGCAAGCCCCTTGGCGAATGTAACAATACGGTCAGACAGCGCGTCCGCAGACCAATAATCTTTCCCGACAGAGGTAGCGGCGGCGGCATCGAGTGCGGATTTAATCCCGTTGGAGTTATCGAGGGCGGAATAACCGCTCCAAGTGAACCCGTCAACAGGCGACGCTTGTTTAGATATTTCGTCCTGAACCATCGACTTAAACGCAACCGACTTGCGTGTAGCCGCCTCGTCAGCGGACTTTGAAGTTGCCGTCGCGGCGTTAGCGGATTTAAGTTGTTCGGCGGTTTGGTAACGATACGTCCCCGCAGTATTTTGTTTTACAGGCGTTTTGAGGAGTTCATCAAAACTCTGTTTGAGGTACGACTCCGTACCGCTAAAATCATAACTGTCGTCGTAGTCTTTAAGGAACGACGCAAGTTCATTGTATGCTTTCTCATTCTTTGTATTCGCGAGGAGAGCCGCATATACATTCGACATACCCGACGAATTACCGATTGCAAGTGCCATAATAGCCTCCTTTGCCTATACACTTCCGTGCGTATAAACATTTTATGTATAATAATCCCGACCAACAGGTTTGTCAAGGTTTTTTTGGATTTTTTTCGTGTAGTTTTTTGTGTCGCGGTATCGGTTACCAAGATACGCAAGCCCTTTTCGTTTCCCCTTTTCGTTTCCCCTTTTCGTTTCCCCATTTCGTTTCCCCATTGTATAGTTGACTTTCCCTGTAACAATTTGCTATAATAACTGTGTGTCCGAAAAGTTATAAAACAATCCGCATTACACTGCACACGTTACCCCTGTACATATCACGCGTTACCCTTGTACATATATAAAAAACTGTATGTGAAAGATTGTAATATAAAAGGAATAAAAATGCCTAAAACCAAAACAGCCGCCGCCAAGAATGGTGCCGCGACATCTGCCGTTGCGGACACCAAACAAATTGCCCGTTTGACGGACATAACCGAAACTATCAAAGGCAAAGGCAAAAAGCATACCAACGAGAACCGCCGTATCCTCGCCGATAACAAAACCCTTAAAATTGCCGCGCTCGGCGGTATGGGCGAGATAGGCAAGAACCTATACGTCTATGAATACGGCGGCGATATTGTCCTCGTCGATTGCGGCATATCTTTCCCCGATGAGGAAATGTTCGGGGTCGATGTAATCATACCCGACTTCACCTACCTCGAACACAACGCGTATAAAATACGCGGTCTTGTCCTTACCCACGCACACGAGGACCATATCGGCGCAATCCCTTACCTCCTCAAAAAAATAAATATTCCACTGTATGGCACTGCGCTGACACTCGGGCTCGTCGAACAGAAATTAGCCGAACATCGCCTCCTCTCCTCCGCGAAACTCCACGCCGTTAAACCGCGCGATATTGTATCCCTCGGCGCGTTCGCCGTTGAATTTATCGGCGTAAACCATTCCGTACCCGATTCCTGTGCGCTCGCACTACACACCCCCGCTGGTATCGCTGTGCATACGGGCGACTTCAAAATAGACTACACGCCTATCGAGGGCGAAGTAATAGACTTGCCCCGTTTCGCCGAACTCGGTCAGGACGGCGTAGTCGCACTGATGTGTGAGAGTACAAATGCCGAACGCAAGGGCTACACGGCAAGTGAACGGACTGTCGGGGAGAGTTTCGCGCGATTATTCTCGCAGGCAAAGGGCAAGCGTATTATCGTCGCCACGTTCTCGTCCAATATCCACCGCGTTCAGCAAATCGCCGACATTGCGCTCGCAACGGGACGGAAATTCGTCGTCAGCGGTCGCAGTATGGAAAGTGTAATCTCCAAAGCGCGTGAACTCGGCTATCTTAATATCCCGTCCGAAATCTTCGTGAAAATAAATGACGTTAATAAATATCCGCCCTCGGAAATCGTAATTGTTACCACGGGCAGTCAGGGCGAACCCCTCTCGGCACTACAACGTATGTCCGTTGAAAAACACAAGCAAGTATCCGTCACCAAAAACGATTATATTATAGTATCGGCGACTCCAATCCCGGGGAATGAAAAGACGGTAAGCAAGGTTATAAACGGGCTTATGGAACTCGGCGCGGAAGTTATCTATGAGAATATGTATGACATACACGTTTCGGGTCACGCCTGTCGTGAGGAACTCAAAATGATGATTGCCCTCACGCGCCCGAAATTTTTTATTCCGATGCACGGGGAATACAAGCACCTGAAAAAGAACGCGGGTATCGCAAAAGACTTAAATATCCCGTGTGAGAATATATTTATAATCAAGAACGGCGAGCAGTTGCAAACAGACGGCGAGATTATGGAACGGTGCGGCGAAATCGAATGGGATTCCGTGTATATTGACGCGGCGGGGCTTGGCGAAGTGGACGACATTGC
>JAISLG010000167.1 GCA_031260615.1 Oscillospiraceae bacterium
TGTCGGAGCGGCTAAACGCGGTATTCGCGGAAACGGACACAGATATTACCTTGCCTAAGGGAACACAAGCCGACCTCGCAACATTTGCAAAGCAAATTGCATCGGCGGCGGATTCGATAGACGTATTCACCCTACAAAAGGTATTAAATGAAACAAAATCATATCGTTGGAATACAGACGCGGCAACGATACTCGCGAAAATCGAAACATCGGCGGAACAATTCGACTACACGGCACTGGGCATAGCGGCACAGGAACTAAGGGAACTATGCTAAGCATTTAATGACGGCGGCAAGTGTCTGCACTATGATTGTTTCGGTTTTCTAACCTATTATAATTGGTGGTAATTCTATGAACGCATATTCAAACCCTGAGATATTTTATCAAGCCGTACTTAATATTAAGGACGGCGGCGAGTGCAGGCAATTTTTCGAGGAACTGTTTACGGACAAGGAGATTGAGATGTTCGCACAGCGCATAGCGATTGCGAAACTCCTTGACGCGGGGCGGAACTACGCGGATATAACGCAAACAACGGGGGCGAGCGCGGCGACCGTATCACGGGTTAAACGCGCCGTCAACAGCAAAAAAAAGTCGGAGCAAAATTCAACAAAAGACTTTAATAGTACGGTATTAAAAGTAATTACTGAAAAGGAATAATATGGCGGTAACGGTAAGGGCAATGTCTGAGGACGGCGGCATATTTTGCGCCGCAATTGAGAACAAAGATGTTGTTGAATATATAAAAAAGATATGGAAACCCTCGGCGGCTGGGCTGATTGCGCTTGGGCGGCTTGCGGCGGGGACATCGCTTGTCGGTTCACTTCTCAAAAATGACGGGGAGCGGCTTACGGTGCGGTTTTCGGGCAAGGGCGTGGGCGGCAATTTAATGGCGGTGTCCGACCAATACGGGAATGTCAAAGTACGCGCGGATAACCCGTCCGCTGTCCCCGAACACCCGTTGTCTGTTGCGGAATTTGTCGGCAAAGACGGGGAAATGTCTGTTATACACGACTTGGGGTTGGCTCGGCGCGGCGAATTGCCGTACACCACTTCCCTACCGATATTCACGGGTGAAATCGCACAGGACTTCACGCAATATTTTGGCATATCGGAGCAAATTCCGACAGTCTGCTCACTCGGCGTATTACTTGACGAGGACAAGGACGGCGAGTTAATTGTCAAGGCGGCGGGCGGATTTTTCTTGCAATGTTTGCCGCCCGTGACACAAGACCACTTGAATTATGTAATGACAAACATCAAAAAAAGCGGACGGGTAACGGAAATGCTCGCGCGCGGCGACAGTGCGGAAAAAATTGCACTCGCTATGCTTGACGGGCTTAACCCGTCCGTGCTTGACACATTCCCGAACGGGTTGCGGTGCGACTGCGACCGCAACAAAGTGCTTGATATGCTTGCCACGTTACCCAAGGCGGAACTCAGAAAAATGGCGGAGCAAGACAACGACAAAACCGAGATTAAATGTGACTTCTGCCAAAAAAAATATATCCTGAAAAAAGATGAAATAAATCGGCTTTTAATTGAAATTAAATAAATGAAAAAGCGTAAAAAATTTGAACAGTCCTCGTACCGACCGAAAAAAGAATTGCCGATTACCCCGTTTATTATCGGGGTGAACGTGTTTATTTTTGCTGTAATATGCTTGATTATTTTCCTGTGTTTCAAGTTGATTACGGTGGGAGATACGGAAAACGGGGAGCAAACCACGCGTGCAACATTGCCGCCGTCAACGCTTACCTCGAAAAGTGCGCCAACGGGAACGACACGCGCGACATTACCCAATGAGGTGTCGGAAACCCCTGACCCTGCGGCAGAAAGTATGACAAAAGCGAAATCAACTAAGCCGAAAACATCTGCCAAAACTACGACAAAGGCTACTGAAAAGCCTGCGGAAAACGCGGATAATAACGAACCTCCGCTTGATGACAATGCGGAAAATGCAGAATAAATTTATTACAAAGGTGAAACTAAACTTGAAAATATCATTCTCAACACTCGCGTGTCCCGACTTAAACTGGGAGCAAATAATAGCCGCCGCAAAGGACTTCGGCTATGGCGGCGTGGAACTCCGCGGCATCGGGGCGGAGTTGCATTCCGCGAAATGCAAGCCGTTTCTGCCAGAAAATATAAACAAAACTATTTTGTCGCTCGCTGAAAAAGGCATAAAAATACCTTGTATATCGAGTTCCGCGTGCCTTAGCAATGCGGAAAACGCGGACGAAAGTTACACAGAAGTAATAGAAAATATCGCGCTTGCAAATAAACTCGGCGTAAAATACGTCCGTATCCTCGGCGACCTTAACCCAAAACCGACACCGAATTTTGACGACACAGCGGAGGCAAATGTAATCGCCGCACTAAGCAAACTACTACCCATTGCGGCGGCGGACGATGTGACATTACTCATCGAAACCAACGGAGCATATTCCGACACCGCGCGGCTTAAAAAATTGGTACAAACCATCGGCGCGGATAACCTCGGTGTATTGTGGGATATTCATCACCCGTACCGATACAACGGCGAGGACGCCGAAACCACACTCGGCAATATTGGAGCGTACGTCAAATTCGTACACGTCAAGGACAGCGTAATGGTCGGCGGCGAACCCGAATATCGGCTATGCGGCGAGGGCGATTTGCCGCTCGACAAATTTTTCGCCGCGCTTGACGGAATAAACTATGACGGGTATGTATCCCTCGAATGGGTTAAGCGTTGGTTCGCGGGGCTCGACAACGCGGGTATTGTAATACCGCACTTTGCCCGATACATCGGCAACCGCGCCGCGTTCGGCAAAAAAATATATCAAGACGACCGCAAAACGGGGTACTACCCGTGGAAGAAAAACACGCTAATAAACGAAACATTCCCCGATATACTCGACCGAATATGCGACGAGTTCCCGAACCAATACGCATTCAGATACACGGAGGAGGACATTGACTATACGCGTACCTACCCCGAATTCCGCGCCGAGGTTGACACATTTGCCGCCGCGTTAATAGCAATGGGCGTGAAAAAAGGCGAACACGTTTCGATATGGGCGACAAACGTACCTGCGTGGTTTATTACATTTTGGGCGAGCGCGAAAATAGGCGCGGTGCTTGTAACGGTGAACACCGCATACAAAATTCACGAGGCGGAGTATCTCCTATCGCAGTCGGACACCCACACATTGGTAATGATTGAGGGACACAAGGACAGTCACTACAAGGCAATAATCGAAGAAATATGCCCCGAGTTGACATCTTCCGAGAAGGGCAAACTTAATTCCATACGCCTTCCGAAACTCAAAAACGTAATCACAATCGGGTTTGAAATGCACGGAGCATACACATTTGACGAGGCGGTGTCAATCGGGCAAGGCGCGGATAAATCGGCGGTTGCCGCACGCCGCGCCGAGATTGATGTACACGATGTATGCAATATGCAGTACACGAGCGGTACAACGGGCTTCCCGAAAGGAGTAATGCTGACCCACTACAACGTGGTGAACAACGGTAAAGTAATCGGCGACTGTATGGATTTATCCACGCACGACGAGTTGATGATACAAGTTCCGATGTTTCACTGTTTCGGAATGGTTTTGGCGATGACGGCGAGCGTAACCCACGGAGCAACGATGTCGCCAATATCGTCTTTTTCGCCGCGCAAGGGGCTTGCCGCAATCCGCATTGAAAAGGAGCGGCGCAAAGCCGAAAACCACCCGGGTATAACGGCATTCCACGGTGTTCCGACGATGTTCATAGCAATGCTTGACAGTTCCGACTTTGCGGCGACGGATTTTTCGGGTATGCGGACGGGGATAATGGCTGGTTCACCCTGTCCCGAGAACAAAATGCGCGAAGTAGTCGAGAAGATGAATATGTCCGACATTTGCATAACGTACGGGCAAACCGAGTCCAGCCCCGCAATTACAATGTCGAAAACGACAGACAGTGTTGATGTCCGTTGCGCGACAGTCGGGGCGGAGGTGTATGGTGTCGAG
>JAISLG010000019.1 GCA_031260615.1 Oscillospiraceae bacterium
TCCATAGTAAAACCCCGTAGAATACGGGCGGTGGCTTACACCGTTCAGTTCGCGGCGAAGGTAGTCTGTATCAATATCCGTACCGTTCAGCGCATTGTCAAGCGCGTATCGGTACCCCCGTGTCACCGCCCCCGTGTAGTACGCGGTTTTCGCGCGCCCCTCTATTTTGAGTGACGTTACACCCGCGTTTATCAATTCGGGGATATGCTCCGACATATTAAGGTCGTTCGCGTTCAGTATGAAACTCCCGTTGTCGTCCGCGTTCAGTACATACCCGTCCGCGTTTTCCGTAACATTATACGACAGTCGGCAAGGTTGGAAACACTCGCCGCGGTTCGCGTGGCGTCCTTTCATATACGCGGATAACAAGCACCGTCCCGAATACGACACGCACATTGCTCCGTGGACGAACGATTCAAGTTCAAGCCCTTTCGGGGTTTTCGCGCGTATCTCCGCAATGTCCGCGATTGACAATTCACGAGCCAATACTACACGTGCCGCCCCTAAATCGTACAACGCCGCCGCCGCCGCATAGTTTGTCACTCCGACTTGCGTGGACATATGCACGGGTAGTGTTGGCGCGTATTTCTTTACCATCGCAAGTATGCCGAAGTCCGCAACGATAGCGGCATCCACCCCCGACCCGACCGCCTCGGCAATAAATTCGGGAAACAAATCAGCCTCGGCATTTGTCGGTGTCGTGTTGCAGGTCAAGTATACTTTAACTCCATGGCTGTGCGCGTAATCCGTTGCCGTTTTCAACTTGTCGCCGCCGAAGTTCCTGTCACGTTTCCGCATCGACACTCGCATACCGAATATGTCCGAGCCGAGGTATACCGCGTCTGCCCCGTATAATACCGCCGCTTTCAGACAGTCCGTGTCCCCCGACGGCGAGAGTAATTCTATATTTTTACTATTTTTCACAAGTGCGTTAATCCATTAGTTTGACCATTACCGCCTTTTGCGCGTGCAGGCGGTTTTCGGCCTCGTCAAATATTTCATTGGCGTGTTTTTCAAACGCACTGTCGGTTATTTCTTCCTCGTTGCCGACCGTGTGATGTGCGGGCAGGCAATGTAGCACTATTGCGTCGCTGTTCGCGCGTGTGAGTAACTTGTCATTGATTTGGAAACCCTTGAACGCGGCTTTGCGTATTTCGGCTTCCTTTTCTTGTCCCATACTTGCCCACACGTCCGTGTATAATACGTCCGCGCCCTCCGCCGCAATTTCGGAGTTATCCGTGAGAACAAACTTATTCCCGTATTTCTTCGCAAAGTCAAGCACGCCTGTATCGGGTTCGTACCCCTTCGGGCTTGCAACCGATATTGACATACCCGTCTTTAACGCGCCCACTATCAGCGAATTTGCCATATTGTTTCCGTCGCCGATATACGCGAATTTAAGCCCGTCAAGTTTCTTTTTGTATTCGCGTATCGTCATTAAATCGGCAAGTACCTGACACGGGTGCGCGTAATCCGTAAGCCCGTTTATAACGGGTATCGTGCCATATTCGGCAAGGTCGTCGACTTCCTGTTGCGCGAACGTGCGTATCATTATCCCGTCAAGGTAGCGTGACAATACACGCGCAGTGTCGCGGACGGGTTCGCCGCGCCCGATTTGTAACTCCGATGAGGACAGGAATAACGCGTTGCCCCCTAATTGATACATACCCGTTTCAAAGGATACGCGCGTGCGTGTCGACGCTTTCGCGAATATCATTCCGAGGGTTTTCCCACGCAGTATATGGTGAGCTATCCCGTGCTTGTTCTCGTATTTTAATTGGTCGGCGAGGTTTAATATCGCGAGTATTTCCTCTGTCGTGAGGTCGGATAATTTCAGTAAATGTTTCATTTTGCAACTACCTTAAATAATATTTCAAGCCCCTTGTCAATCTCGTCTTGTGTAATCGTGAGTGGGGGGAGCATACGCAGTTTGTCCTTTGCGGTGAGGATTAGCAAGCCGTTATCGAACGCGGCGTGTTTAATTTCCTCCGCGGTATTCGGTTGCTTTACCTCGATACCGAGCATTAACCCCTTGCCCGACACCTCGCCGAATAATCCGCTGTTATTTAATTTATCACGGATATAATCCCCGTTTTTCACTACATTATCGAGGAACCTGTCCGCGGTAATAACCTTGATAACGGCGTTCACACCCGCGCATACGGCGGCGTTCCCCCCGAAGGTACTACCGTGCGAACTTAATCCCATTGTATTTGCCAACTTGTCATTTACAAGGCAGACACCGACGGGTAATCCGCCGCCTAACCCCTTGGCAAGTGTAGTAATATCGGCTTGGTTGCCATTTGTCCGATACCATTCGCCGCATAAGAATTTGCCTGTTCTTCCAACGCCCGTTTGTATCTCGTCCGCGATTGGTATAATATCGCGTTTCGCCGCGATATTATACAGGTTGTCGATAAAGTCTTGCGGCAAGTTTACTACTCCGCCCTCGCCTTGGATATACTCGAACATTACCGCGCAGACAGTATCGTCAGTTTCGAGTTTTTGGAGTATGCGGTCCAATTCCCAGTATTCAAATCCGCTTGGGAACGGGTGGAATGAATTGTGGAACACGCTTTGCCCGGTCGCGGACAGCATTGCGAGGGTGCGTCCGTGGAACGAACCTGTTAATGTCAGCACCGTTCCGCGATTGTCGGTTTTGTATTTGTCGGACGAATATTTCCGCGCGGTTTTAACAGCGCATTCATTTGCTTCCGTGCCGCTGTTTCCAAAGAATACTTTGCTGTACCCCGAGGCAATACAGACACCCTCGGCGGCATTCGCGTATTCCGCCGTGTAGTAATAGTTGCTTGTGTGCGGTATGTCAAACGCTTGCATCAATACGGCTTGCCGCCATTTCTTATGCCCGTAACCGAGGGAGGAAACCCCGATACCCGATGTGAAGTCGATGTATGCTTTGTTGTCGTCCCCGTATATTACCGCGCCCTGTCCGCGCTCCGCTACAAGCGGCAATCGCCCGTAAGTACCGAACGTGTATTTGTCAAGTTTTTGAATTGTTGTCATTTAGATAACTCCCGTATTTGGTAAAATACTCAACACCGCTGAGGACAGTGAAGAACACGCATATATAAATCAATGTGTCGAAGATGTATGTCGGAGCGGCAATATCGAACGACAGTACCACAAGAATATAGACTTCTGAAACCATAGTTGCTGCGGTTTTAATTTTACCGAGCCACCCTGCCGCG
>JAISLG010000129.1 GCA_031260615.1 Oscillospiraceae bacterium
TGCGTACGCCGTTCGTCCCCGTATTTTTTCGCAATCTCAGCGAGTTCTTCCTCTATTACACCAAGTAACAGCGAGCGACTGCCGAGTATTTCCTTGAACCCCTTGACAGATTCTGCTAAACCGCGCAATTCATTTTCGGTTTTTTCGCGCTCTAACCCTGTTAATTGTCCGAGTGTCATCGCTACAATAGCATCAGCCTGTTCAGCCGACAAGCCGATTTCGTCCGAAAAGAATCCCGTGTCTATCTCAGTTTCGTTACCCTGCATAGCGCGTACGAGGAGTTTAGTCAAATCCGTTTCCATAAACCGTTCGATTAACCGCGCCTTGCCCTCGGTGACGTTTTTACTGCCGCGCAGTATTTTGATAACCTCGTCAATGTTGTCGATTGCAAGTAACAACCCGACTAATATATTCAGGCGTTTCTCGGCTTTTTTGAGGTCGAATTTAACGCGCCGCGTAACAACTTCCTCTTGGAAGTCAAGGTATTTTTCGAGTGCGTCTTTAAGCGTAATTGTTTTCGGAATTCCGCCCACAAGCGCGACCATATTCACGCCGAAAGAGGATTGGAGTTCCGTGAAACGGTAAAGGTGGTTGAGTACGATATTCGCGTCAGTACCCTTTTTAACGTCAATAACGACACGCATACCGTCACGACCCGTTTCGTCGTGTACTTCGGTGATACCCTCGACACGTTTTTCCTTTTGGAGCAAGCCTATTTTGTTACACATCTCCGCCTTGTTCACCATATAAGGTATCTCGGTGACAAGTATACGGTCGTGTCCTTTGTGTTCGACAATCTCGGCTTTGCCGCGTACTATTATCTTGCCGCGCCCCGTGCGGTATGCGGCGTTTACCCCTGCTTTGCCCATTATAATGCCGCCTGTCGGGAAGTCGGGGGCTTTGATAGCGGTGATAAGTTCGGATATGTCGGTGTCGCGACCTTCTTTACGAGCCGCGATAAGGATATTAACCGCCGCGATTGTGTCGCGGAGGTTATGCGGCGGAATATTAGTCGCCATACCCACGGCGATACCCATACTCCCGTTCACGAGCAAGTTCGGGAAACGAGACGGCAGCGTCGTAGGTTCTTCCAAGCGGTCGTCGAAGTTCGGTTGCCAATCCACAGTATCCTTAGCAATATCGCGGAGCATTTCGTTGGATATTTTGGACAACCGCGCCTCTGTGTATCGGTACGCGGCAGGAGGGTCGGCATCGACCGAACCGAAGTTCCCGTGTCCGTCAACGAGCGGATAGCGTAAGGAGAAGTCCTGCGCCAGCCGAACCAACGCGTCATACACGCTTGCGTCGCCGTGCGGGTGGAACTCACCGAGCACCGACCCGACAGTATCCGCGCATTTGTGGTATGGCTTGTCGTTGGTTAATCCCTTTTTGTGCTGACAGAAAAGTATCCGTCTATGCACGGGTTTAAGCCCGTCCCGAACGTCGGGCAACGCACGCGCAACTATAACGGACATTGAATAGTCAAGAAACGACTTCTCCATTTCCGTTTTGACATCGCGGTAAATTATCTTTTCGTTCTCGTGGAACAATCTTGCGGGATTCTGCATATTAACCTTATCTACAATATATATGTGTCATAGCCGTTAGTATTCATTATTTAATATACCACATCTTGTCCGCAATGTCAAATTTTCACTGATATTTTTGTGCGAGAAAATTTCAATTTGGGTATTGACACGGAATAATAAGTTGTTATAATAATTGTATTATATGAATTGGTACATACACGTTGAATGTTTTGGTTGGATAGTGTTTGGACGTGTATTTCTAAATGTTGGAATGTGTTTTGACAAGGTAAAATAAGTGGATATAATACTTGTATTATATAAATGGGTACAAATAGAATGAATATAGATTTGCGAAGCGGCGCGAGCCTGAAAGAGCAAATTGTAAACAGCGTAAAGAAGGATATTGCCGCCGGGATATACAAATCGGGCGACAAGATACCAACGATACGCGAAGTTGCGAAGATGTTCGGGATAAACCCGATTACGGTCGGGAACGCGTATGAGGAACTCACGATGGCAGGGATAATCTTCTCGGCTGTCGGGCGCGGCTCATTCGTGTCCGACGGCGATGCCGCAATGAATTATATTACGGCGGAGGCAAAGAAAAAATTTGTCGTGTCCACCGAAAACGCGGTGACTAAGGGCGTGCCGCCTGACGAGTTGCGCGCTGAACTCGAAAGTGCCATTGTAAAATACGAAAACACGAAAGGAACGACCGCGAATGATAAGCCTTGACTCAGTAACCAAACGGTTCGAGCAGTTTGTCGCGCTTGATAACCTGTCTTTGGAAATACCCGACGGGTGCGCGTACGGTATGCTCGGAAGCAACGGCGCGGGTAAGTCCACGATACTACGCCTGTTGTCGGGGATTTACCGACAGGAATCGGGTACCGTGTGTATAGACGGACAGGAAGTTTACGATAATGTCGCCGTCAAGTCACGCGTTATATTTATCAATGACGAAACCATACAATGGAATGGGTATACGCTTGACGAGATGAAAGCATATTACAAACTGTTCTACGACCGTTTCGATAATGATAAGTTTGAGAAACTGTGGAGTTCGATAAAGTTGCCGCGCAACCGCAAACTCTCCACGTTCTCAAAGGGTATGAAGCGGCAAGCCGCTATAATTTGCGGTATCTCGTCACGCCCCGATTATCTGCTCCTTGATGAAGCATTCGACGGTATCGACCCTATGATGCGTATAATCGTCAAGCAGATACTTATAGATGCTATGGTTGACGGCGACGAAATGGAGCGGCGTATGACGGTTGTTATGTCCTCGCACAACCTCCGTGAAGTGGACGAATTTTGCGATAAAGCGGGGTTACTCCACAAGGGCAAGTTATTGTTTAACCGCGACCTTGACAATATCAAGGGGAACATCAACAAAGTACAAACTGCCTTTGACGGTATCGAAATAAATACCAAAGAGCAATGGGACGCGTACTTCCCTACCCTACCCGCGTTAAGCCTTGAAAAGCAAGGCAGTATAATATACGCGATTGTGCGCGGCGCAAAAGAGCAAATCGAAACCGAAATCGCCGTACAAAACCCGAAACTCTCCGACATTATTCCGTTGTCGCTCGAAGAGATATTTATATATGAAATGAAAGGACAGGGTTATGAATTCTCAGGAATCGACACCAATTAACAATAATCCAATAAACCCTTTGATAGGCATACAGGCAAAGGCGGCAAAGAAAATCGGGTTCACGGGGAAAGCCGTAAACTATGTGATGTTCCGCGCCAAAAAGAACTTCGCGATGTCCCTCGCCCTTGGCATAATGTGTTTGTTATCATATCCGCTCGCTATGATTGCGCTTTCTGTGTACGCTGGTGCGTGGAAGTTTGATATTATGCACGCCGATGAGATAAGTAACGGTGACTTCACTTCGGCTACCGACGATTCGTTCGGGTTTGTGCTTATTTGTATTTTGGTGGCTTGCTGCTGTATGCTCGGCGTGGTTCTTATAACGTATATGAATGCCGCTGGGGGATACAGGTATCATACGGCGAAAGAGGACGTGGATGGGTATTATTCCCTCCCCCTCACGCGCAAACAACTGTTCTTTGCGGACTTCTTTGCTGGGTTGTCGCCTGTTATAATCGGCTATGTACTCTCCTCGGGTATCGGGCTTGCAATATATTATGGGGTTGTCCAACCGATTATCAAAAGCGTACCCGACAGTGCACTCATAGACGAGGGTAATACTGGTATATTTATGGAAAATACCCTATTTAACTTTGACACATTCAAGTTAATTGTCGGGGCGATGGGGACTGGGCTGATATTCCTTATATTCACATTTGTGTTCGGGAGTTTCATTACGTCATTGTCGGCGCGTGTACACGACTCGGTTATCCTCCCCGTAGTGTTCCAAACGGCATTCACGGCGGGCGTTGCTATTATATATTCTATCGCGACTATCAACAGCGGTTCGTTTGAGGACGACTCAACCGGTATAAAGATACTACTATATGTATTGATACTCCTTACGCCAATCGGTTTCTTGACAGGCAGTGAAGTTCTGCCGATGCTGAATATCGAAAACTTATACGGGTTATACGGCGGCAGATTCAGCGTTGCCGACATAGCCAAAGAATTGCCGATATTCCGTTTGGAACTAATAATTCCGTTAATCTCGGTAATGATATGTTATGTAATCCTCGCGTACTTCCTGACCGAGCAACGGTTAGCGGAGCGTACGGGTGAACGGGGCGGTTTCAGATACGTCTATCACACGGTGATTACAATGGCGACCTTTGATATAGTAGGATTCTATTATGTAATAATGGGCGGCAATCCGTTCTCGGCGGACGGCGGCGTATTCGGTGGTATGATACTGACCACGGCTATTGTATATTTGCTGTATGAGTTGGTCGCGATGAAGAACTTTAAGAAACTGCATT
>JAISLG010000150.1 GCA_031260615.1 Oscillospiraceae bacterium
TTTCACAATGGAAGAATAATAATTGAATATATAAGATAATAGTAATAATAATAATAATAATAAAAATAAATTGAAAAAGAGTACAGTAATTTGGCTTTAATAAACTATGGCAAAACGGGGCGCGGCGTAACGAAAAAGGAGATTGACGCATACGACAACAAGAACCCGTTCGCGCGTTTCTTTGAGATATTTTTTGACAAATACTGGAAACTGTGGGAACTGAACCTGTTGTTTATCCTGTTTTGTATCCCGATTTTCACGATACCAACCGCGTGTATTGCGATGAGCAGTGTGGTGGGCAAATTCGCGGACTGGAAACCCGTATTCCTGTTTGAAGATTTTGTAGACGCGTTCAAGGAGAATTTCAAGAAGGGATTAGGCGTATTTTTAATCGGTGCGCCTGCGTTTGCGTTTTTGATATTTAATATTTGGTTATTCAGCAAAAACGGGGGCGAGGCAGGCGGCGAACCCGTAGTATGGCTTGATACATTCACGGCACTTGTATTTTTCGCGGGGCATTTTTATATATTTCCACAAATCGCGAACCTTAAACTGCCGATGTCGGCGATATACAAAAACGCCTTTGTAATGCTGTTTGTCTGCCCGTTCCGCACCCTATGGATACTGTTTTGTTTCGCGGCGGCGGCGTATTTAATCTACATCAGCCCGTTTTTGTCCCTCGTATTCCCCGTATTCGGCTTATTCGCGGTACTTGCGTTCATATCGGTATTCGCAGTACGGAAACCAATACGGCAGTATCTTGCAAAAGGCGGCAACAATACGACCCAAGACGAGATACTCTTCGAGGACAAACCCGAGGACGAACCTGTGGTTGATATGTCTATTAAGAAAACAAACGGCAAGGGCAAAAAGAAAAACATTGTACAATAACACAACACGCTGCACCTGTACAATAACACACTGCACCGCAAAACAACCGCACCTCTCGTAATTGAGAGGTGCGGTTTTGTGCGGTTGTTTTTTGCGGTAATTTTTACGCGGTATTTTTTTGCGGTAATTTTTACGCCAACAAATGCGAGGGCAAATTCATTTGCAGTCATTAGTCCCCAACAGCCGCGTAGAAACCTTCCCACCATAAGTCGCTTACGTTAGCCGTGAAAATGCTGTCGTCGCCAACGTAATCCCCGTTTTCGTCGTATGCCGTCAACCCAAACGCGTAACCCTCATCAAAGGTTTGGAAACCAATGTCGTAACTGTCGAGATTCGGCGCAGTCGTTGCCGCAGCAGTAGTTATCGGTGTGTGTGCGTTTGAACCATCAATTGTACCCGCGTAGTAGCCGTCCCACCAATCGTTCGACCAGTCAGTCCCGTACAGATAATCGTAGTCGTATTTGTCATAATTGTCATACCCGTAAGTGTACCCCGAATCGTATGTGCCGTCAGAGTTGGTCGAGCCGCCAATGCCGAATGCGGCATTGATATAGTATTCGTATATTGCGCTGATTAACGGGCTTTTGTCCTTGTTAGCCTCGATAAACGCGATTCCGCTTTCGGAAATCTTCTCCGCGTTTTTCTCAATCTCCGTGTAATCCTTTGCATTCGCGGGGAGTGTAATATCAGTCGGTTTATTCTCGGTTATGCTGTACTCGAACGATACTAATGTTTGCCCGAAAATGGAAATATTGCCGTTGATGTCCTGTGTCGTCCCCGAATATTTGAGGTCGAACTCCGCTATTTTCGAGTCGTCATATTTGAGGGTGTATTTGCCGTTAAGCCCCTTGCCGTTGCTCGAAACGGAATACTCCGTGTAGTCAAGTTCAATCTTTGCAGTAAAAACATCTGCATCGGACTTTAACGTAACCTTGCCGTCTTTACCGTTAGCGGATACGTTTGTGAGTTTGACAGTTTCCCCGTCAAAGGTAACGGTAAGTTCTTGATAGATACCGTCTTTTGCGTAGTTGTTAAAAGTAATTGTCGCGATAGTTTCATCGTCGTCGTAAACGGTGACAACGCGGCTGATTGCCTTTTTGTCCTTGACGTAAACGTCCATTACCACGGGAACATAGTCGAACGACAGACCTTTTTCAATCTCGGTTGTGAGTTGTTTGAGGAGTACATCGGAGGTTACGAGTCCGCCCATTGAAGTTTCGATATAGTCCGCGAAGTCCTTGTTGTTGAACAATTCTTTTAGGGTGAACACGAGAAATTCTTTCAGGAACTCGTCTGTAATCTCAATGTGGTATTTATCGGCTTTTACGTCCGTGCCGTTGATAGTGACGGTGGAGGCGACGCCTTTGATGTTGCCCGTCATATCAATGTATTTATACGCGATATTTTTCAAAGTCGCGTTTAATTTATCGGGGTCGAAAACAGGAGCATTCTCCCCCGCCGAACCCGCAATATCGAATATCGAGGACAGGTCGGGCAATTTATCCGCGCCGGGGAGTGACGAAATCGCATCGGAATCCGCGTACTCCGACAGGAGTTCGGAGAGCGAAGCGGAGTAGTAATCGTCGATTATCCCAGGGATACGGAAATAGATATACTCGTAGTTCCCGAGTATATCGGCTTTGAACACGTCAAACGCGAAATTTGCCGCGTAGTTGCCGTCTTTGGAGTTCACGCCGCCCGACAATGCAAGTCCGTTTTTGATGAGCGCGTCAATAGCGGTACTATCCACCGACCCGTCAACGTAGTCATTATACAGACTTGTGAGGTATTCCCCCGGGGTAACTTTGAGGTCGAAATCGAACGAAACATCGGGAGCGGTAACTTCAAGCGCATCGCTGTACCCCTCAAAGAACGCGTCAACATTTTTCTTTTCGATGGACTGATAATCCGACTGCTTATCCTTATTAAGTAAGGTATACGCCGCGAAAACGCCCACAGCAACGACAGGAACGGCAATAACCGCAATAAGGGCAGGTAGGGGGAAGCCACGTTTAATTTTAGTAGGAGCGGCGGTGGCGGCAGTGGGATTAGTGGGAACGGGTAGGTTATAGACACCTTGGGGAGTGAAACCTGATTGCGCAGGCGCATTGTACTGCGGTTGTGCAGGTTGCGCAGGCGCATTGTACTGCGGTTGCACAGGTTGCGCATACTCGGGTTGCACAGGTGCATTGTATTGCGGTTGCACAGGTTGCACAGGTGCATTGTACTGCGGTGCGACAGATTGCGCGTATTGCGGTGCAACGGGAGCATCGTCAGGCTTAGCGAGCGAAACTGTGGATACAGGTGGGATAGCACTGACGGGAGCAGGCAACACGGTTGGTGTTACAGGCGGTTGTGCAGACGTGAAATTATTTTCCACGGTGGCTTGCAAATTCGCGCCGCAAGCAGTGCAAAATTTCTGTCCCGCGTTTGTTGCCGCGCCACATTTTGGGCAATGCAGTTGTGTTATGCTGTTGTTTTCCATTATTAACCTTCCATTATTGATTTACGATTTTTTTACCGCAACAAATTGCATAGTCGCCGTTGTTTCAGAACAACCCCGTGACAACACCGTCCGCGTCAATATCAATCCGTTCGGCGGCGGGTATTTTCGGCAACCCGGGCATAGTCATAATATTACCTGCGAGC
The DNA here is from genome assembly GCA_031260615.1 of Oscillospiraceae bacterium. GTDB lineage: Bacteria > Bacillota > Clostridia > Oscillospirales > Ruminococcaceae > Ruminiclostridium_E. The sequence continues at coordinate 3,541 of JAISLG010000150.1, forward strand.
GCGGTAAAGAACTTCGCCCCGTTATTCATATACCCGTCCGTTATGGTAATCTCGAATCCATTCGGCGCACCGAGTTTTTTCGGGTCGTCCGACAGAGAATACTGGGTTTTCGCGATACACACGGGGAAATCTTTCCCGAAATGCTTTTCGGTTTCGGATATTGCCTTTTCGGCGGCGGCGGTGAATTTTACGCTTGCCGCTCCATAAATTGCGGTTGCTACCTTTGTAATTTTGGTTTTGAGGTCGTCGCCGTCTTTGTAGGTGAAGTGGAGTGCTTTTTTATTATCGCCGCTGTTCCGTTCGCAAGCCGCGATAACTTTCTTTGCCAAATCAAGTCCGCCTTTGCCGCCCTTTGCGAATACTTCCGAAAGCGCAACCTCCGCACCATACATTTTAGCATAGTCCGAAACGTATTGCAAATCATTTTCATTGTCGTCCCCGAATTTGTTTATCGCGACGACAACGGGCAACCCGAAATTGCGAAGGTTCTCAATGTGTTTGCGGAGGTTACATACGCCGTCGACGAGCGCACCGTGTCCATTGTATTTTAGTGCGCGGATAGTGGCGACAAGTACGGCGCAATCGGGAGCTAACCCTGTTTTACGGCACTTGATATTGATAAATTTTTCCGCTCCGAGGTCACTCCCGAACCCAGCCTCCGTCACGCAGTAATCGGCGTAGGACAGGGCAGTTTTGGTAGCGGTTACGGAGTTGCAACCGTGCGCGATATTCGCGAACGGGCCGCCGTGTATTATTGCCGGGGTATGTTCGGCGGTCTGCACCAAGTTCGGGTGTATTGCATCTTTGAGTAGTACAGTCGCCGCGCCGTGCGCGTTAATATCCTTTGCGAAAACGGGGTCGCCCGATTTATTATACGCGATGAGGATATTCCCGATATTAGCCTTTAACTCCGCGATATTCGCCGACAGGCACAGCACCGCCATAATCTCGCTTGCCACGGATATTTTGAATTTGTCCTCGCGCGGATTGCCATTCGCTTTACCGCCGAGCCCGACTACAATATTCCGCAACGCGCGGTCATTCATATCCATACACCGCGTGAAGATAATCCGCGTGATGTCGATATTCAGGGCATTCCCTTGAGTGATATGGTTATCGAGTAATGCGGCGATGAGGTTATTCGCGGAGGTAATGGCGTGGAAGTCCCCCGTGAAGTGCAGGTTAATATCCTCCATCGGGAGGACTTGCGAATATCCGCCCCCTGCCGCTCCGCCCTTGACGCCGAATACTGGTCCGAGCGACGGCTCGCGTAACGCGAGTACGGACTTTACGTCTAACTTATGGAGAGCCATAGCTAACCCGATTGACGTAGTAGTTTTGCCCTCGCCAGCGGGGGTGGGGTTAATTGCGGTAACGAGTACGAGTTTGCCTGTTTTCCCCGTATCGGTAGTCGCCAATATTTTGGCTTTGTATTTCCCGTAGAACTCTATATCGTCGGCGGATATACCAAGCCCGTAGGCAATATCCATAATTGGGTTTAGTTTTACACTTTGCGCGATTTCTATATCGGTCGGCATTGAAGCCTCCTGTAATGGTTTTAGTAATATTATAATATAATATAATCCAATTTATTCTTGCACAAGTCCTTAGTTCTAAGGTGGTATACCAAAAACTAATACTCGTCCCCAAACGCGAAGTCCCCTATATCGGTCACGCTGTCGGGAATATCGACTCTCCCGAGCAATTCACAGTCAAAAAACGCGTATTCGCCGACACTCACCACATTATCGGGGATATTTATACTTGTGAGCGAGGAACACGCAAAAAACGCGTATTTGCCGATACTCGTCACCCCGACAGGTATAACAACGCCGTCAAGCGCGGTACAATTCGCGAAAGCCCAATCCCCTATTGACGTGACATTTTTGGGGATATTTATACTTGTGAGAGCCGTGCAATCTTGGAACGCGGAGTTATCAATTTTCGTGATACCGTTCGGTATAACGACACTTGTGAGCGCGGCGCAACCGCAGAACGCGAATTTTTCGATAGCCGTTACTCCGCTCGGGATAGTTATCTCCGTAAACGGGCATTTATAAAACGCGGCGTTACCGATTATCGTAACAGTATTCGGCAAGGTGATACTTGCAAGTGATGTGCAACCGTAGAATACATTATTGTCGATAACGGTGACATTTTCGGGGATATTTATACTTGTGAGAGATGTGCAATTTTGGAACGCGCCGCTTGCAATGGACGTAACACTTTCGGGGATAACGACATTTGTAATAGTGTGGCAGTTTGCAAACGCTGCCTTATCTATTGCGGTAACGGGATACCCACCGAGTTTGTCGGGGATAACAATATCACTTCCAAGCCCCGTGTAACGGACAATAGTCGCCGACCACCCCGTTGTACTGTAATCGAAATCGTCTTTGGGAAAAGTAGGCACAAATCTGCCGTCGTCGGGTTCATAGTACACTGTTGGGGTTTTAGGGTTGTGCGGCAAGAATATAAAAGCCGCGACCAACCCCACCGCGATGATTACAAGTATCAGTAGTTCTCTTTTTCGTGCCACGTTTTGCTCCCGTTGAGTTGCCTTGCAACGTACTCGCCTTGACTGCTGTCACATTGTCGGGGATATTGTTTTACTTTCGTACGGCAACGCCGTTTAGTGACAGGTAATCTTTCACATCTCCAACAGTAAATTCCCCGAAGTGGAATACACTTGCGGCGAGTGCCGCCGTTACACGCGTATGTTCAAACACATCCGCGAAGTGCGCGAGAGTGCCGCCGCCGCCGCTTGCAATGACGGGTATGCGTACATTATTACATACAGAGGTCAACATTTCAAGGTCAAATCCTTTTTTTACGCCGTCCGTGTCGATAGAATTTAAGCAAATTTCCCCTGCGCCGCGTTTTTCGATGTCGCGCACCCATTCGATAAGGTCGATATGCGCGTCAATCCGCCCCCCGTGCATTGTCACAGTGAAGCCGCTTTTCCCGTTAGGATTGCGCTTTGCGTCAATGCCAACAACCACGCATTGACTGCCGAATATATCGGCGGCGGTATTTATCAAATCGGGGTTTTTGACGGCACCCGAGTTGACGGATACTTTATCCGCTCCCGACAGAAGTATTTCGCGGAAGTCGTCGGGCGAATTAACACCGCCGCCAACACACAGGGGAATGAATACTTTTTCGGCGGTTTTCCGCACTATATCAAGTATTGCTCCCCGCCCCTCGTGGCTCGCGGTAATATCATAAAAAACAAGTTCGTCCGCACCCTGCCGATTGTATTCGGCGGCGCGTTCAACAGGGTCGGCAATGTCGCGTACCCCCTCAAAGTTGACTCCTTTAACTACCTTTCCGTCGCGTACGTCAAGACACGGGATTATTCGTTTTGCAAGCATAGAAACTCCTATAATAATATAAACCAATTACAAAGAACAGCGTGTCCTTGCGGTTACGTTGTTTTTACCGTCAACCGCGCATAGTCCGCCCAAAAGTTCGGGTATGATTTATTCACCGACTCCGCGCCGTCAAGTACAATCTCCCCTTTCGAGTATGTCGCCGCGACAGCCGCCGACATTGCGATACGGTGGTCGTTGTATGCCGACACATTACCGCCCGTGAACGGCGCGCCGCTACTTGTTATTGTAACGGTATCGGCGGCTTCGTCGTGTATGAATACTACACGGTTATCACTCACAGCGGCAAGCAATTCGCGCATTGCGGATATGCGGTCACTCTCCTTTGCTTTGAGCCGCGACACACCGCGTAATATGCTTGTACCGTTCGTGGCGGCGGCAAGTACCGATACTATCGGGAACAGGTCGGGACAATGCGTGAAATCGTGGGTAATCCCCGTTGCGGCGCGGTTTATAATGCTTAGTATATCTTTGTCCGACTGTTCGGAGTTGTTGTCAAGCCCCGTAACGGTTACATTACCGCCGTTTGCCGCGAGCCAAAACGCACTGTTCGACCAATCCCCCTCGGCAGTCACAGTATCAGTTATTTTGCGGTAACTGTCACGCGCGGTTAATACGGTATCCCCCGTGACGGCGACACCGAACTGCGACATTGCCTGTTCCGTCATTTTGATGTAACCGAGCGATTGCGGCGGCGAAGTGTATTTTATGCTTGCCCCGTCAAGTAGCGGTAGTATGAATAACAATCCGCTGACGAACTGCGAACTCACATTCGCGGGTATCTCGAACTGCCCGAAAGCGAGCCTGCCCTCCACGGTAACGGGCAATGCTTTTTTGTTTTTCGCGAATGTAGGGTACTCGTTGTACTGCATTGTATCCCCGACTTTTGTGGGCGGCTCGGCGGGGAAAACAAACTGCGCCCCATTCACGGCGAGTGTCTTTACAAGCGGAATAATGGGTCTATCGGGCAACTTACCGCCCCCGACAAACGCAATACTTTTCGGGGAACGGTTAGTACGGTTTACGAAGTACGCGGCAAGGGGGAGCATAAAACGGAATGTCGAACCGCTCTCACGAACATTAAGTATCGGGAAAGTATCGGACAAATCGGGGTTATCGAAACGTACCGCGAACACGCCGTTATTATATGCTATCCCGAATCCGAGCGCGGTCAAGCAATCCACGGTAGCGGACACGTCCTCGCCAAAATCGGACACAGCGGAATACGGTGCGGTTAGTATGCGGATACTGCTTTGTTCCGCGTATTCGGTCAACGCGGCTGAGATAAGCAAGCGATGTAGTGACGATTTTGAAGGCGGCGCGGCGATTGTGCCGTGCAGTTTAACGGGAGGGAGGTGTTTAATCATAGTTACCCTTATATATTTGATAATATAATTATATACGCCTGTCCCGTATTAAACAACGGGGCAGGCGTATTTTTTGTTGTGGGTGGTTTTAGTAATCTTAGTTTACGATACTCCGAATCAAGAATAATATATCCGCGACATTGACAATCCCGTCCTCATTAGCGTCGGCTTGCGGCAAAACGTAATTAGCCGACCAGTAAGTCAATCCACGTTTTGACCATACTACATCGCCGACACTTAGGGTATTATCGTTATCCGCGTCGCCTATGATATTGGTGAGTGTAGCGATGTCGATAAAGTTCGGGAGCGTACTTGCCACGCTGTCGGCAGAGCCGATTATAATGAAGTTTGGCGGAACATTCACGAACGCGCTCGTATCAATTTTGGTAATGCTGTCGGGGATTACGATACTTTTGAGGGAGGTGTTATTGGCGAAGAGTTCCGCGCTTATCTCGGTAACGGGAACGCCGTTAATCTCGGCAGGTATCACAATAATTGTCTTATCGCCGACATACGCGGATACGGACACACCACCGTCCTCGGAAACTTCAAATTTGAAGTCATTTGGGTTGGGCGGAGTGGCGAGGAATGGCGCGGTTGTTACGGAGGTGGTTGTTACGGGCGGTGCCGTGGTATTGGCAACGGGCGGTGCCGTGGTATTGGCAACGGGTGGTGCCGTGGTATTGGCAACGGGTGGTTCAGATGTGGTGGTATGCACGGGTGGTTCGGACGTGCTTGTTTGCACGAGTGGTTCAGATGTGGTGGTTTGCACGGGCGGTTCAGAGGTTGTAGTGAACACGGGTGGTTCGGATGTTGTAGTGAACACGGGCGGTTCAGATGTACTTGCAACCGTGATTTGCGTGGTAGTTGTGGGTACGGTTACGGGTTCAGTCGGCGCGGTTGTTACGGGGGTTGTTGTGGTGGTGTCGGTGGTGTCGGTGGTGATGTCGGGTGTTGCCGTGGTAGTGCTTGTTTCTGTTTCCGTGGTAGTCGTAGTAATAACAGGCGGTTCGTTTGTTTCCGTTTCCGTTTCCGTAGTTGTGGGGGTGTCGGTTGTTGTAGTTATAACGGGTGGTTCGGATGTGGTGGTTTGCACGGGCGGTTCGGATGTGGTAGTTTGCACGGGTGGTTCAGATGTGGTTGCAACCGTGATTTGCGTGGTAGTTGTGGGTACGGTTACGGGTTCAGTCGGCGCGGTTGTTACGGGGGTTG
>JAISLG010000012.1 GCA_031260615.1 Oscillospiraceae bacterium
GTAGGGGGCGATGTCCACATCGCCCCGTGACACATCGCCCCGTGACACATCATTCGTGCCCCCTCGTTGCCTTTTACTTGCCCCTCGTTGCCTTTTACTTGCCCCTTGTTGCCTATCGCTTAGTTCTCGCTGTATGCCTCCCCGATGTACTTGCTGTCGAATTCCGCCTGTAATAAATGCGCGTTATCATTGAATATCCGCGCCGCGAGGAGCGGTGTCAAGTATATTTCCGCGTCGAAACTCCGTATATTGTCAGGCTCGTATGCCGTGTCGGGGTCATAGTCCGCCGTGTTGCTGTAATCCCCGATGTAGGTTTCACTGAATGTGATTGCGAAACGGCATATCAAAAATTCTGGGGGTAAGCCGTCATCGTCCGTACATAGTTCGTTTGTTACAACTGATATTTCTTCAAGCCAGTCCATAGGCTTCATTCCACCTATGGTTACGCTGTGCAAGTCCCAAAATTCGCTGTGCGCCGCGTCGTCAGCACACATAAATAATGAAAAGTTAAATCCGCCGCTTATTCCGCTATTCGGGCGCGGCACAACAAATGACTTCACACGAAACCCCGGGAGGTATTTCATTGTCCGTTCGCACAGCGGACATTCCGCACCGTACCCACGCAATCTGTCTGAAAAATTCGCAATATAGGGGTACGCGTTTTCGGGGTCGTCCATCTTTGATACAAAGGCGCGCATTGCGTTAAACTCCGTCTTGGTGATATGCGGCAACTTCGTTTTATAATACGGTATCCAAGCGCGTAATGCGGGGGCAGGGTCGGGTTCTTTGTACCGTTTGGTTTCGGGGGGTAATATCTCCTCCCCATCGGGTACAAAATACTGAAACCCATACAACTCAAAACAACCGTGTCCGTTAATATCTTCGGCGGCGGTTACGGGGCAACTCTCGGATAATGCACACCGCAAGAACTCCGACACTGTTTTGTTTTCAGAGTACGCCGCAAGCAGTGTCCGTAGTATCTCACGGCTCGTTTCGGGATAATCGAATTGTGCGGTATGCGCGATTACGGCTTCGGCGGCGGCTTTGAGGGAAGTTGCTTGTATCTTAGCCGTTTCAAAGACGTACGACTTAATACCTCTTCGGAATATCAAACAGTTGTATGTCAGCCCCAAAAAGTAGTGCGCCCCGTACAACGAATCGAAAAGCGCGAATATCTTAACTAACTGTTCACTGTTGCGGAGTTTCGGCACACGCGGTTCGAGGACAATCGAATTCCGTTCAGGCTCGAAAGACGCAATGGGGTAAATCCCCCCAAAAATATCGAAAAGCCCTTTCGAGGCGATACCGTGGAAACCCTCACTTATACCGAAGTTATCCTCCGCGTCTATTTCTGGATTATGGCGCGAATCCACGACATATTTCTTATCTTGCCGATAGATACGCATTTCGTAGAATTTATGCGTATTCCCATTCTCGTCCGAGTATGAATACTCGGCGGACAAAGTTTTAACGGTTAAATCGGCGAGCAACCGTTCTTGCATAGCGAGTTCTTTTGCGATATATTCTTGATACGCGCTCGCGTCCTTATGGCTGTCTATTGACACACCCTCTGCCGCGCCCGCGTACGAATATTTGAGGAACTCGGCGTATTCTATTTCCTGTTCATTGGGGAGTCGGATAGACACGGCGTTGCGGAAAAACAATTTAGCATCTTGCAAACTCGAATTGATATAGGCACGCAAGCAACCGAAAATATATGTCGCAGGGCGGAGTACAGAGGGGTAAAACCCATTCTTATCGGTCTGATTCACGGGGGTGACGTCAATAATCAACCCGTCCGAATATTCGGTGATGAATTTTTTAATACCCTCCTCGATACCGCGTTTAAGTTCCGCCTCGCAATCGCGGCGAACGGAGGTTCGGAAGGGTGTGACGTAGTAGTTGGGGACACTTATAAAGAAGGAATGTCCGTCGTCGCCGTCGCCCGTGAGTTCAAAGGTGGAGAAGTAGTTATACTTTGCGAATATAAGCGCGTGAACGCCGTCCTTAAACTTACGCGACACGGCGTACGGGATAAGGAACGACAATACACCGCTTTGGTAGCGGATAAACTCGATAACGGGCGCACCGTCCTTAAAGAACCGCAATTTGTCTCTTTTTTTATCGGAGGCATTATCTTGGTTGCGGTCGATACGGTAGAGTGTTTTAGATTTGCCGTCATTGACGGATATAATTGCGGTTTTGAGGTATGACTTGTTTGAGTAAGCGAAGCAGAGTTCGGGGATATTGAGGAACTCGCCCTTGCGGTCGCAGAGTGTACTGAAATTCTCTTTGATTTTGTCGTATCTTACGGGGTCGGGCTTAAACATTATCTCTGTGCCGATGAAATCTTGCGAGGTAAATTCGAGCGAACGGATATTGATATGCCCGTGGTCGTTTTCGATTTTGATACGGAAAGTACGGGAGCGAAGGCACACACTTTCGGTATTAACGAACACACTTTTCGCGCCGAGTCCGAATCGCCCCTCACGCTTGCCGTAGTAATCACCGTCGCCGGATATATTACCGCTGTGACCGAAGGAGAGGAACCGCAGTAATTGTTCGAGGTTAAAACCTATCTCGTTATACGCGATTGACACATAGCCGTCCGCCCGAAATTCAACGGCGGCTTTAAGCCCCTCCTCGGGGTAACGGCAGTCGAAGATATTCTGAAACAACTCGCGCATAATACTTTCGGGGGGGTAATCGGACGTATTAAGGGACGAGTTATAAACACTCCGCCCGTTGTAGGTGAGGTTAAAATATTCCGCCGCCTCGTCGCCGCTGATTGTGCCGTCGCGGATAAAACTTTCAAGGCTGGTGACTGATTCGTTCAGTTGGTTGTAATCCCGACTCCACACGCCCTCAAAGAAATCGTCCGCAAGCCGAGGAAACAGCCCACTGCCCTCTCTCTTATCTGCCATTCGCTCCCCTCCACATAACTATACACATCTATTATATACACAAAATAAAACAATGCAAGCCTACAAATTTATTATTGACAACGGTATAACAACCGCGATATAATACTCTTTACGGAGGATGCATATATTGTATAAAGTTATCACGTATCACGACCGCAATGGTAATGATGAGGTTGCCACATATATCCGTGAACTTAACGTAAAAATGGCAACAAGCAAAGACGCGAGAATACACTACGACAAGATAATGAAATACATAGGGTATCTTAAAACGTATGGGCTTGCCGTTGGAATGCCCACTATCAAGCATATAAACGAAACGGAATTGTGGGAACTGCGCCCGATAGACGACCGAATTTTCTTTGTATACTGGAAAGATGATACCTTTGTTCTTTTGCATCATTTTGTCAAAAAGTCACAAAAAACTCCTCGGCGAGAAATTGAACAAGCAAACCGAAACTTAAAAGATTTTTTAGAAAGGTACGGTGACTAAATATGAGTATGGTCATAAACGGAGATACGTTTACTACATTCGAGGATTTGTGGGAAGAATCC
>JAISLG010000115.1 GCA_031260615.1 Oscillospiraceae bacterium
TTGAGTCTGCGCCGAACCGAAGAAGTCGTTAAGCGCGCTGACTGCCTCGGAAGTAGTACCCGCTCCACCTGATGCAAGCCGTGCGCGGACGTGCCGTCTGCGTTTTGTTCCGCTCGCCATAACCGCGATAATCAACAGGAAAACAAGCAATATTCCAAGCGCGACAATGAGGAATATCAGCATATTCTTTTGTCCCGCGCTCGTCGGAACATTGCCGATTCCGCCGTCGCCGTCCGCGTAATTCAAGTTGCTGAACGGCATTACCATAACTGTTACGAGGTCGGCTTGCGTGCCGACTGCATTGGCAACGAGGTCACGGAATTGCGCTACTTGTGTGTCGGGGAGTTGCGTATTGTCTATCATTACACCCGCGGTAATCTCTCGGACGGTGTACGCGCCGCTCTCGTAATGGCGGTTTTTCGTGTTCACTACATAGTTGATTTCTTTTTCGTAATCAACATATCCCTCACCCGACAATATCCCGTCAAGTTCGGGGTAATCTGGGGATATATCCGCATCGGTTGTCGTACCCGGGATTCCACTTTCGCCGCCCGTGTTCCCCTGAACATATTTTACATTCACGTCCGTTGGGTCGCGGATAACGTCATTCGCGTCAAGTATTCCGTCGCCGTTGAGGTCGTCAAGAATATCCACTTTGCCGTCCCCGTTATTGTCGGCGACGGGGCGGTGGGTTTGCTCGTCTATTGTTTCAAGTCCGAAGTCGAGTTTAACCGATACTGCGGCGTTTATCTGTCCAAACGTATTATAGAACAGTTGGTTTAATTTGGTATTAAGGTCGGCTTCCATTTGTCGCGCGAACTCGTCCTGTTTAGCAATTTGCTGTTGCCAAAGCAGACTCGACTCGTATTCGTCGGGCCCGTCACCCGGCACAAGCGGTAATGCGTTGCTGTCCGTCACGGTAATATTTTTGTCCTCAAGCCCGGGCACGGCATTGCGAATTAACGCATAGATACCCTCTATTTGCTTACTTGTGAGGTGTTCGTCCGTTTTGATATTAAGGACGACTGAAACACTTGACGGTTTGTCATTGCCCGTGTTGATTACAAGCGCATTACTTTCGGCGGGGTTAAGTATAACCTTTGCGCGGTCAACCTGCGAGAACGTACCGAGCGCGGAGGTAAGGTACGCTTGCAACTGTTGTCTTTTATATTCGGCTCTGTCCTTATCTGTGGTGAACATACCCACGCCGTTGTTATAAATCTCGGAATTGAACGGGGTTTCGATACCCGCGACAGCGACAGCCATACCCGCTTGGTCAATAATTTCTTGGTTGACAAGCACCCTGCCGCCCTGTACTTTGACATCGGTAATCCCTGCCGCGTTAAGCGCGGTAACAGTCCGTTGCACCTCAGAGGTGGACAACGGACTGTCGAACAGGCTTTGGTATTTGGGCTGTGATATTATCACAACAAGCACGATAATCGCCACAATTATCGCGCTTGCCAAGGAAACGAAAACAATTCGGGCGGTTTTGGACATTCCGCCCCATATCTTACCGACAAACCCACCGAATTTTTTAGCGGTATCAGTTACTCTATTCATTTAGTGTGAACACGCTCTAATTTATTTTACAAAATGGGTTATACGCTCATTCTGAACACTTCATTATATGCGTCAACAACGGTGTTTTTCACATTTACGAGCAGTTCTGTGGCGACTTCCGCCTTTGCGATATTCGCCTGTATCCGTTCGATGTCGTCCACATTTCCGAGGGCAAGTTGAATAGCGTCCTCGTCCGACTGTTTATTCGCGGCGACCGCATCAGCGATTACATTTTTGAGTACATCGAGGAACGATACATTTGGTTCTTCCTGTTCGGGCAATGCCGCTTTTGCCGCACCGAACACATTATTATACGAGCCGATACTGCCGAGTTGTTTAAGTGGGTCCATTCAGATACCTCTTTTAATTATACATTTAACGGGGCGCGGTATTAACCTCGACCGAGGTTAAGGGTACGGAGAGCCATATTAAGCAATCCTTCATACACACTTGCACTTGCCTCGTAACTCCGCGTGGTGGCGAGCAAATCCATTTGTTCTTCGGCAACGTCCACATTCGGGAGGTAATAATACCCGTCCTCGTCCGCGTCGGGGTGTGTCGGGTCATACACAGGCGTAAGGGGTGTTTGGTCCTCGACGATTTGGGTAACTTTGACACCGCCGAGTTTTTTTTGCAACCGTTCTTTGAGTGTTAATTTAAGCGCGTCGCCGAACGTAATTTTGTCGGGGTCGATGTTCTTATAAGGGCGGATTTCGGCGAATACGACAACTTGTCGGCGATACGGCGTACCGTCAATTGTACGCGTGGTTTCGGCATTAGCAACATTCTGCGCGATAACGTCCGAACGGAGCCGTTGTGCCGCCATACCCGAGGTGGCTATGTCGAGCCGAGAGAGAAACGAACCTGCCATTTATAACCTCTATCATAACATTATGTGAAAATCCTATTACGTTTTCCGCATAGACGTGCGGTAAATATTGATGTCGGAGTTGAACTTATTTTGGAGCATTGCATAGTGGATAGAATTTTTATTAAAGAGGGCTTGTTGGGTATCGTTATCCACATTGTTACCGTCCGCTTGTCCCGTGGTTATCGTATCCGTGTACAATGCGGTTGCGATATTCAGTTGTTTTTTATATTTTGGGTTTTTAGCCTTTTGTTCCTCAATTTTTTCTTGCAGAACGCCCTCGAAGTAGAGGTACTTAGTTTTGTACCCCGGGGTATCGGCATTCACGATATTCTGGGCAATAATCGCATTTTGCCGCGCCATTACATTGATACCCTGTTCGGTAATCCGAAACGCGGTAGTGTCAAATAAAGATGCCAAAATCCCTCCTAAAATACCTTACGATTTGACAAAATAATCGCAAAACATTCGACACCTGTCACTCTGACAGGCGAAATAAAATGGAAAATACTTGGAAAAAAATGGTGGAGACGGCGGGAATCGAACCCGCGTCCGAAAATCAATCCGTACAGCTTTCTACGCGCTTATCCGTATATTTTTACTATGGCACAGCCCCCCGAAACGGCGCGGTTTACTGCGTTGCATTCGTAAAATCTGCCTTGCAATACACGAAAACTCTTGCAAGCGTTTCCCGACTCATTCACGCCCGAACAGGAAAGTGCGGGTAACTCTCCGTCGAACGAACCGCGATTAGGCGGTTAAGACCTTTTAGGCAGCGAACGCTACAGAAGTAGCGTCATTGCGAGAAAGGGTAAAATTAGTTTTAGCGTTTATATTTCTTTCGTGCGATATTTACGAGCTTACACGATGCTCGGCGCGCTTACCGGAGTTCATAACCCCCGTCGAAACCTTTACGTCCCCATTGTTTCACATATATTTATAGTATATGCTGTTTAAGTATATAATTATGACGACCGTTTGTCAAGAACAACTTTTATTTTTAGGGGCGGACTACGGAAGAATAACATCGCGGGCAAGTTTATTCTGCGTTTCAACCGATTCTTCCATATCCATATCGCTGACGTGAAGAATTTCCGTGTAGACAACGGCTATTGCGCTATACAGTTCTATCGGAATCATCGTGCCGATGGCAACAGTTTCGTAGAGCATTCGAGCAAGGGGTCTGTCCTCGTGTACCGTAACCCCTGAATTCTCCGCGATTTCGATTATTTTAAGGGCCTTGTAATCCTTCCCCTTGGCAACGACAACAGGTGCCAAAAAATGTTTCGGGAAGTATTTGAGTGCCACGGCGAAGTGTGTCGGGTTGCGTAGTACAACGTCCGAACCGGGGACGTTTTGCATCATACGTTTTTGGGATATTTCCCGTTGCTTTTGTTTAATCTTGGATTTAATTAACGGGTCGCCATCGGTGTTCTTAT
>JAISLG010000125.1 GCA_031260615.1 Oscillospiraceae bacterium
CCTTTGTTCCCCTTTGTTCCCCTTTGTTCCCCTTTGTATTTTTTTTGTTGGTATCTGTATGTCTAAAACATTGATATTCTCGCGAGTCGGGTCGTTGCTACTCCTCAACTCACTTGCGCTTGGTATTACCGCTGTTGTCGATTTCTCGTCCGCGCAATACTTTGCCTATCCCGCGCTTGTGTCGTTTTTTATTGGCGTACTGCTTGTATATGGGCTTAAACTATATTCCAAAAACCACAATGTTCCTACCGAAGTCCATACCAAAACCGCATTCGGCATTGTCGCGCTTGGGTGGGTTATAATACCGATTATCGGTATGTTGCCGTACATTTTTTACGGCACGAGTGTGCCTAACGCAATATTCGAGTCGTTTTCGGGGTTTACCACAACGGGGTCAACTGTGTTTCCCAATACGGAACTCTTGCCAAGGGGAATATTATTTTGGCGCGCGTTTACGCATTTCATTGGCGGTGCAGGGGTTATTACACTCCTCCTCGCCGTGTCGCCGAATTTATCCGCCGATACCGTCCGCATTGTAAATGTCGAGAGTACGGGTGTTCCGTCCGATAAGTTTTTGCCGAAAACATCGCATATCCCAAAAGTATTGTATGGAGTATATTTGTCCCTCACCGTGCTGTTATTCGGGCTGTTCTCGCTCGGCGGAATGGGTGTGTTCGATGCCGTTACACACGCGTTCTCAATCGCGGGTACGGGTGGATTCTCCACAAAAAACAACTCGTTCGGTTACTTCACGGACAACTCCGTTTACTTGCAAATTGTAGCCGCCGTGTTTATGTTATTATTCTCGGTGAACCTGTCATTATTTTTTATCATAGTTATAAAACGCCGTATCAAAGCGGCGTTCGCAAGTGAGGAATTGCGATTGTTCCTTATCGCGGCGGCGGCGATTACATTGATTATTACAGCGGCGAATTACTTCGGAGATGTATACGATAATATATTCGAGTCGTTACTCGGCTCGTTTTTCCAAGTGTCGTCATCAATGTCAACTACGGGGTTATCAGTCGGCAACTTCGCGGTATGGGGCGCGTTCACAAATATTATTTTAATGTTCGCGATGTTCTGCGGCGGTATGTCGGGGTCAACGGCAGGTGGGTTCAAATTCGGTCGGCTATTGTTACTCATTAAAACGGCGCGGCGTGAAGTATACAGGCAGATGTATCCCAACTCGGTAAAGGTTATACAATCGGACGGCAAATCAGTAGACGATAAATTGATTTCAAAGATATGCGCGTTCTTCTTTTTGTATGTGCTGATAGCGGCGATTGGCATACTGTCCCTTGCGGCGGCGGAAACAATAACACGGAATACAATCGACTTCGAGGGCGCGTTCTACGCGGTATTCGCTATGATTTCCAACTCGGGTATCGCGGCGAACGGCGACCTCGCAATCGGGGATTTCTCGGACTTCTGCCCGTTCTCAAAGATACTCCTCGCGTTTATTATGTTCATAGGACGGTTGGAGATTTACCCTGCGATTATGATTATTTCGCCCGGGTTTTGGAAGAAATAAAATGGTATTGTATAATGCTTACCCCTCCTTCACCGCGTAGTAATAACTATACAACGCATACCCGTCCGTGTCCGCCAACGCCGTTTCAATCTGCCGCGCAATCACGGACTGTTCCGCGTTACCCGAAACCAGCCATTCTGTCGCACCCGTACCCGCGTATTTGTCCGTCTTGTCCTCCTTGTAGCAAGCAAGCCCGACATATAACGGCACTCGCGTAAATACACGCCATTTTAATAATACCGTTTCAAAGGGTTGCGTTTCGTTCTCGTACCCAAAATATAATTGTGGAGCAACGTAGTCGCAGTATACCCCCCTCCCGTAATCGTCGAGTGCCGATGCCCATACGCGTACGTCCGCGTATTCGTATAGGTAGTTATTGTCGATGTTTCCCGCAGGGCATATCCCGAACAGTGCCGTGCTGTTCGCGGCGTGTACCGCGTTATTGATTGCCGACATCACCTCCGTGCAAGCATTGTATCGGAACTGCTCCGCCGATGTATTCACCCCGTTGCTGTGCGATACATAATAAGCGTTGTCCCAACCAAGGTCGCCCGTAGGGTAAAAATAATCGTCGATGTTCACGCCGTCCACATTGTACCGTTCCACCAATTCATATGCGCCATCCGCTATTAGTTTACGCGCACGCGTATCAGACGGGTTAAGATACCACCGCCCGTCATATTCGAGCATCGGCGCGGTCGCAACATCGTCTTGTAATCCGCTGTTGTACCAGTCATTCACGGGGTAGCCTACTATGCCCGAATATGACTCCATTTCCGCGACAGTATTCAACCGAAACGGGTTCACCCACGCGTGCAGTGAAAGTTGTTTTGCGTGTGCCTCGCGCACCATAATTTCGAGCGGGTCGTATGGCGGAGTTTGCCCGTACACCCCTGTGATTATTTTCGAGTAAGGGAAATAGTCACTTTTGTATAGCGCGTCGCCGAACGGGCGAACGTGTACATAAAGCGTATTTATCCCCATATCCTCGCAATTTGCAAGCGCGGTACGGAAACTGTCCGTAAATTGCTCTTCAGTCTTTTTGGTAAGCATTTTAGATATGTCGATATACGAGAACCACATTGCCTTTTGGGTGTCGTAGTTTATCGACTTGTCCGTATTAGCGATAGCAGTCGGATTTGTTGTTATATCGGTGATTTCGGACACGCCCGTTTCGTAAACAGTATCGGACGAGTCGGACGCGTCATAAAACTCGGACAGCATATCCGAGTTTGGAAACGGCGCGGTTATCGGCGCAACCACGGGCAGTGCCTTTTCGCGTACGGTATCGGCTGTGCCGCACCCCGACAATGTTATTGCAAGTGTTATTGCAAGCATGGCGGCGAGGCGGGTTAAACGAGTTAAAAATATTTTTTTCATCGGAGTTAATATATGCGAGGTCGGGGATTTTTATGATATAATGTACAATGTACAATGTAAAGGAGTATCCGCAACACCACGAACTGTTTCTTTCACTTATCATTGACACACGGACAATCGCAACGTGAAAATAATATAAACACAGTTGACAATCCTCCGTAATTTTGGTAGTATAACAAATACTCTAATTGTATGAGTATCAAATGTAAGAGGTGTCCTTGTCCGCTAAACCGTTTTATGTAACCACACCAATCTACTACCCGTCGGGGAATCCCCATATCGGGCATTGTTATTCTACGGTGCTGTGCGACTACCTCGCACGGTATAACCGCTTTAAGGGCCGTCCCGTAATATTCGCGACGGGTACGGACGAACACGGCGCAAAATTAGCCGCCGCCGCCGAAAAAGCCGGTGTTGATACACTCGAATATATTGACGGATTCGTCGGTAACTTCAAGAAACTTTGGACGTATATGAATATCAGTTATGACAGGTTCGTCCGCACAACCGACGACTACCATATCAAAACCGTGCAGTATATCTTCACCGTCCTCCACGATAAGGGTTATATCTATAAAGGTGAATACCAAGGCAAATATTGTGTTCCGTGCGAAAGTTTTTGGACGGACGCGCAACTTACTAAAAAAGACGACAAGTATTACTGCCCCGACTGCGGTCGTGAAGTAACCGAGAACCGTTCCGAGGAAGCATACTTCCTCAAAATGTCACCCTTCGCCGCCGACATCGAAAAAATGTTATTGGAGAGCGGATATTTGCGCCCTGAAAACCGCGCGAAAGAACTCGTGAATAACTTCATCAAAACAGGGCTTGACGATTTATGCGTGTCGCGTACAAGTGTGAAATGGGGGATACCTGTCCCGAAATTCGAGGATACGTCAGCCGAGCATACCGTTTATGTCTGGCTCGATGCTCTCACCAACTATATTTCACTCCTCGGGTATGGCAACGATACGTTCGGCGACTTCGATACGTTCTGGAATAACGCCGAGGTGCTGCACGTCACGGGTAAGGAAATTATGCGGTTTCATACCATAATTTGGTATGCTATACTGAAAGGCGCGGGGGTGCGTTTCCCCGATAAATTGTACTCTCACGGGTGGATTATCTCGTCCGACGGCGACAAAATGTCCAAGTCCAAGGGTAATGTACTCGACCCGTTCATTTTAGGCGGCAGGTATGGGGTAGATGCCGTGCGGTATCAAATGCTCCGCGATATGCCGTACGCGTCCGATATGCCGTACTCAAACGAGAATATGCTTAACCGTATCAATGCCGATTTAGCGAACTCGTACGGGAATTTAGTTTCGCGTACCGCCTCTATGATTGAAAAATACTTCGGCGGCGTGATACCGAATTATATTGCGAGTGCCGAAACCGAATACGGGCGCGATTTGCGTGCCAAGGCAGTTGCGTTAAAGGCGACTGTTGACGGATTACTCGACTATCCGAAAGTGGGCGACGCACTGTCCGCTGTGTTCGATGTAATATCTCGCGCGAACAAATATATTGACGAAACCGCCCCGTGGGTGCTTGCAAAAGACGAAACCAAATTGCCCGAACTCGGTAACGTACTCCGCAACCTCGCCGAGGCAATCCGCATTGCTACGCTGTTCCTCGCCCCCGCTATACCCGACACTGCCCCGAAAGTCTATGACATATTCGGACTCACGGGTAACGCGCTGTCTTATGAATATGCTGATGTGTTCGATACTATACCGGGGAATACAAAGGTCAAAACAACCGCGCCGTTATTCCCTCGCCTTGACGTGGCAAAGGAAATCGCGTACTTGCAAGAGACTTAAAAGAGGCTTAAAAGAGGCTTAAAAGAGGCTTAAAACTGAGAATGATACGGCAAAATGATACGGCAAAGGAAACGTAAATGAAATTTGATTTTTCGGAAAAACAATACAAGTTTTTCAAAAATGAATTTGACATTGGCGAAAACGAAATTGATATTGCAAGCAAAGAAGAATCGAAAGAAGAATTGTTAGAATTGTATGACAAACTTTGCGATATTGAAGTTGACGAAACCATTAAAGCAGACGGCGGCAACGGGAAACTTAGTGAGCGTGGCAAAACAGCAGAAACCCTTGTTACGCTTATGGGAAACAACAGAGAGTTTATCCCCATAGAAAACGAAGAATAAACTAATTAAAACCTAGAACGAAAATTTACAGCATTTGCAAAGAGCGATACCAGATAAAGGATAACGTAATTTAATATGGCAAATCAAAAAAAACTCGTAACCGCAATTACCTCGCGTGACACGGACTTTGCACAGTGGTACACGGACATCGTTACCAAAGCCGAATTGGTGTCATACACGGGGGTTAAAGGCTGCCTTGCAATCCGCCCTTACGGGTGGGCAATCTGGGAGAATATACAGCGGATACTCAATGATATGTTTAAGGCGACGGGACACGAAAATGTGTCGATGCCGATGTTCATACCCGAGGGGTTACTGCAAAAAGAAAAAGACCACGTTGAGGGGTTCGCGCCAGAGGTTGCTTGGGTAACGCTCGGCGGTGCGGAAGAATTAACCGAACGGCTTTGCGTCCGCCCCACAAGTGAAACATTATTTTGTGAACACTACGCGCAAATTATTAAATCGCACCGTGACTTGCCGAAACTCTATAATCAATGGTGTTCGGTTGTCCGTTGGGAGAAAACAACGCGCCCGTTCCTCCGCTCGCGTGAATTTCACTGGCAGGAGGGGCATACCGCGCACGCAACCGCCGACGACGCAATCGCGGAAACAGAGCGTATGCTTGACATATACGCAGAGTTCGCCGAGAAGTATCTTAATATGCCTGTTATCAAAGGGCGCAAAACCGAAAGTGACAAATTCGCGGGGGCAGTTGCCACCTACGCAATCGAGGCATTGATGCACGATGGGAAGTCGCTCCAAGCGGGTACGTCCCACTATTTTGGCGACGGGTTCGCGCGCGCGTTTGAGATTCAATACGCGGATAAGAATAATACACTGCAATACGTCCACCAGACATCGTGGGGCGTATCTACGCGGTTAATCGGCGGTCTGATAATGACGCACGGCGACGACGACGGGCTCGTACTCCCCCCCGCAATTGCCCCGATACAAGTCGCGATAATACCCGTGCAAGCGCAAAAAGAAGGCGTACTCGATAAGGCGCGTGAAATCGCCGATACACTTACCAAGGCAGGGGTGCGCGTTAAACTTGACGACTCCGACAATTCCCCGGGGTGGAAATTCGCCGAATATGAAATGAAAGGCGTACCCCTCCGTATCGAAATCGGTCCGCGTGACATCGCCGAAGGGAAATGTATGTCCGCACGGCGCGATACACGGGAAAAGCAACCGCTCTCCCTTGACGGATTAACCGCGGAAATACCGCAAATTCTCGAAAAAATCGGACATAATATATATAATAAAGCACTTGAAAACCGCTCCGCAAGGTACTACACGGTCGAAACCGAATCCGATATTACAAAGGCGTTCGCCGACAAGGGTGACGGTTACGCCGAGGGGGATTGGTGCGGCTCTGAGGAATGTGAAAAAGCCGTTAAGGAAGCCACGGGCGCGGGCAGCCGTTCGATAATCGGCGACGGGCATAACGGCACGGGTAAATGTATCCATTGCGGTAAAACGGCGAAACACACCGTGATATGGGCAAAAGCATACTAACACCCTTATGAATGGTTTTAACGAGCGTTATTCGCGGCGGTTGCCGTGAATAACGCCAAGAGGAAAATAATGTCAAATGGAACAAAACCCGACGGCGGCGCAAATTTATTGGTCGGCGGCGGACGGAAACTAAAAGGCGAAGTTGATATAAGCGGCTCGAAAAATTCCGCGGTCGCGTTGGTAACGGCGGCGATTATCGCGGACACTGCGAGCGTACTCGAAAATGTACCCGACATCAGCGACATACGCGAGATTATAACAATATTACGGCACCTCGGCGCGGATGTGCGATACGAGGACGCAACCCACAATACACTTTATATAGACCCGACAAATTTACAAAACCGCAATATCCCGCGCGAATTTTGTGACGGTTTCCGTGCGTCATATTATTTTGCCGGTTCGCTCCTGTCGAAGTTTTTACGCGCGTATGTCGCACTACCCGGTGGTTGCGATTTAGGACCTCGCCTGTTCGACCAACACGAAAAAGCATTCGTTAAACTCGGGTCGAGTTGGGATATTAACAAGGGGTATTTTGACCTGTCGGCGAACGCGCTTAACGGTTGCCATATTACATTCGATAAAGTAAGCGTGGGCGCAACAATCAATGCTATGCTTGCCTCAGTTAAGGCGAACGGGCTTACTGTACTCGAAAACTGCGCGAAAGAACCGCACGTCGTCGATGT
>JAISLG010000154.1 GCA_031260615.1 Oscillospiraceae bacterium
GATAAAAATATCCTTACCCTCGGGTGACACGCCGAGATAGTCGTGAGCGACAATGGGGTTGCGCCCGTTTTCGATACGGGAGTAATCGCGCCGTTTGCTGAACACGGACAAATCCACACCGAGGGTACTCGCGTAGTATTCATTACGGTCGAGTGCGCCTTGGTCGGGGCTGACAACCATAAAGTGGTCTTTGTTAGGAGTGAACCCTTCGATATTGGTAAACATTGCTTTAAGAATCTGATAATATGGGATAATATTATCGAACCCCATAAGCGGAACGGCATTACAAACACGCGGGTCGTGCGCATCGAACGTAACGACATTTTCGACAGACATAGCCTGCAATTCCTGCAATGCAACAGCGCAGTCGAGGCTTTCGCGGTAAGCGCGGCGGTGCTGTCTGCCCCCATATAGGAGCGGCATAATCACATTTATGCGATGTGCTTTGCCTGCGGCGGCCTGAATAATACGTTTAAGGTTTTGATAATGGTCATCGGGTGACATTCGGTTTTTCTGCCCGAAAAACTCATATTCCTCGGAGTAATTCCCGACATCGGCGACAATATAGACATCATCGCCGCGCACGGATTTTTTAATTAACGCTTTACCGTCACCCGATGAAAAACGTGGACAGGCCGCTTCCGTGAGGAAGGTATCGACCGTTTCGCCGTCATAAAGCGCGGCGTTCTGGTTCCACCATTTAACAAGGTAGTAATCGATTCTTTTAGCCAAGTCCTCCGTGCCGGGGATAGCGATAAGAGATAGCGGTGCGACTTGTTTTTTCTTGTTAAAGATGAGTTCACTTGCCTTTTCGTGGTTTTTCATACACTTCCTTAATATTGATTAAAGTTTTAGGAAAAGTCTAAACTTAGGTGCAACCTTGTATATATGCTATTGTAATTATCCTGTCGAATTTGTCAATAACAGATACCTCCTATCGTCATTATGCACAAAAAACTCCCTGTGACAGGAGTTTTTTTTGTAACGCCGAAATAATCAAGGAAATTGCGGACATTATACCGTTCTGGGTGTGTGGTGTTCGGTTATCCACCATTGATAAAATCACAACCAAAAACCGCCCTTAACACAAGGCGGTTTTGGTTTGTACTTGCAAATCCGTATTTGTTTCGTTTTACTCGACTGTTGTCACACTGTCAACACACCGTTGCCGCTTATCTTCACCAACAATATCTGTTCTTCGCGCCCGTTTTCCGTATTGATATACACGAGTACATCAGTGCCGTCCTCGGCTTTCGTCTTGACCTCATACACGAACCGTTCATTCAGCCCGTTCGACGGAATAACACATAGTTTCGTGCTTTCTGCCGTCAAATTCTTCGCAATCTTACTTTTCGCTTCGTCCTCGGAAATTGTCGGCTTTTTGAGATTGCGCTCCGTGTGGTTTACAATATATCCGCGCGCATCTGCTGATATTACTTCGCCGTCGTCGAGTGCTATACCTACCTTTATTAGGTCAGTATATAATGTTACTTCCGCGCCGTCCACAATCTGCCGACCCGCAAAGTTGAATATTATTACGCCGCCTTGGGTTTCATAGTAGGTTTTTGTGAAGTTTTCAATTCCAACGTCTTTCAGGAATTGCGCCGCTTTTTCCTCGGCGGCTTCGGCTGTCAAATTCTTCTTTTCCGCATTGATAGGGCGATAGTTAAGCATATACACGAATAATCCGCCGTTCTTGGTTACGGATACCGTGCGGTTTCCGTCCTTGAACAGGTATGACGGCATTTTTCCCTCCTCGCCGCCGTCCGTCAATTTAAGCGAATCGGGATTCGCGGAACTGCCCGATGATTTAAGGACAAGTTTTGCCTTTTCTGCCGCTTTTTCCGCCGATATTTGCGTTTCGTTTTTGAGCATTAACGGCTCTTTTTGCATTATATGGTCGGAGAAAGGTCCGTCATATATCAAAGTCGGGTAATTGTCGAATCCGCCCTCAATGTCCGCAAAACCGCCCCCCGCATTAGTATCGGATTTGTCGTCAATATTATCAAGCGCGTTAAAGGAAATATATCCCTCGCGTATCTGTAATTCGACATTCCACATAGCATCGGACACCCCCTTTGCAAGGTCGTAGAGTGCCAACGCATTCTGTTTGTCCTCCTCGGTAATCTCTTCGTCATCGCGCATTTTCCGCGCCATACTGTCAGAATAGTTCCCGACTTGCGATAGGAATTTATATGCGTCGGAAAGGTCTATTTGGTTCGTTGGGAGTTGCGCCATATATACTTTTGCGGCACTCGCGTCCCCCCGTAACTTGGCGGCATACTCGGTTAGGGTGTCCGCACTGTTGCTGTATAATCCCTTGGTTAAGGTGTTTTTAATGTTGTCGAGGGACGTCGCCAAATCCTCCGCCGCGTGGAGATATGTGAGATTAAGTTGATACTCGGCTTCCTTCGCTCGGTAATAGTTCCCGACGGCAAACACAGATATTCCGATTATTCCCGCCGCTAAAAATGCGGTCGTCCTGACACGCCCGCGTGTGGTGAGTGACATTTATTTTCTCCTGTGAAGTTTACTTCGATGTTATAGTTTTTTCCTTTTTCGGTTTTATTATGCAAGAAAACAAAAACACAGAGGCAACTCACACAAGGAGAACATAGGGGACACGTTGGGGCGTGGGCTTTGGTTGCGCGTATTCAATATGTACGAAGGTATCGGTTTATACTGCGGTTCTGTTTTCGGACGTGTTTTGTTTATATAACTAACAAACCCAACCATAACAGTAATAAAGTATTCGCCCCAACAACCCCTCGGAATAAATTTGGTTGCTTATCGCAACTTCCAGCCCGTACGGCGAGTACCGCGGGGTGCAGGGGGCGCGTAGCCCCCTGCTGGGGGTCGAGGGGGCAACGCCCCCCGTGGTTGCTGTTGCCTCTTAGTTGTTTTTTGGCTGTTGCCTCTTAGTTGTATGTCCGATTCCGCGCGGTCAGTTCCGCGAAGTCTACCCCGTCTGCGTCAAATTCGGGTCCTTCAATACACGCAAATTTAATCTTACCGTTCACCGTTACACGACAACAACCGCACATTCCCGTGCCGTCTACCATTATCGGGTTCAGCGAAACTACGGTGTGTATATTGTATTCTTTCCCGATTTTGGATACCGCCGACATCATCGGTACGGGTCCGATTGCAAGGATATATCGGTAGTTTGCCCCACTGTCAAGCAACGCGCGTAATTTGTCCGTCACTAATTCGTTGCCCAATGTAATATATAAATTATCCGCGAGCGGTCGCATTTCGGGTTCGAGTATGGTTAAATCCGCTGTCCGAAACCCCGCGATTACATCGGTCGGTATCCCGTTCGCCGCGAACGATTTAAGGGTCGGATACGCAACAGCAGTACCCACGCCACCCCCGATTATTACCGCCTTTTCGCCCGTTCCGAGGGTCGGAATATCGGACGGTTTACCGAGCGGACCGCATAAGTCGGTTATGCTGTCGCCTACCGATAACGCTGCCAATTTCCGTGTAGTCACCCCGACAATTTGGAATATAACATCTATTTCGCCATTCTGTACATTCGGGCCCGCAATAGTAAACGGTACGCGTTCGCCCTCGTCACCGTTTCGGAGT
>JAISLG010000043.1 GCA_031260615.1 Oscillospiraceae bacterium
AACATTCGCGAAAAACGTGGCTATCCCGTATACAAAATGGTGGCTCGAACAATCCCCCGATTTATTTCTTATTCAGAAAAAACCTAAATCCGAAAAACAAAAAGCAGTGTCGTAAAAAACGAGTATTTGAGTATTAAATGAGTAGTATAAAAGTAAACACAGATGCACGCACCGCTCCCGTCATCGAGCAAGAACGGTTCACCTGTGCAATCGGCGCGTTACAAAGCGTAGTAGCAATACCGCGCGCCGTACCGATACTTCACAGCGGACCGGGTTGCGGAACAATGATACACGGGTTTTTCGACAAGACGGGTTACGCGGGCGGGAATACTTCACCCTGTACGAATTTCTCGGAAAAAGAAACCGTTTACGGCGGTATCGACAAACTGCGTAAACTAATCGAGAACACATATAAAATACTCGACACAGATTTGCAAGTTGTAGTGACGGGGTGTACATCTGGATTAGTCGGGGACGATGTAGGGAGTTTGGTCGATGAGTTCCGCGCGGAGGGCAAGCCGATAGTATGGGTGGATACTCCCGGGTTCAAGTCCACTAACCTTGTATCCCACTCCGCACTTGTAAACGCGATTATCGACCAATATTCAGACGGATTCAAGAAAACTCCGCGCTCGAATAAAAAACTTGTAAACCTGTTCGCGAGTATCCCCTGTCAAGACCCGTTCTGGCAAGGTAATTTGCGCGAATACAAACGGCTTTTAGAGGGTATAGGGTTCACGGTTAATGTACTTTTCGGCTCGGAAAGTGACGGGGTGTCCGAATGGCAGAATATATCAAACGCGAATTTTAACATACTTGTTTCCCCGTGGTATGGCGAGCCGATTGTACAGAACTTGGAAAAGAAATACAAACAGCCGTATTACCACTTCGGGTATATTCCGATTGGCTCGACGGAAACCATAAAATTCCTTAACGGGTTAATCGAATTCGCGCTTGCTAACGGAGCGGAAATTGACAAGGACAAAGCATTCGCGTTTATCGAAAAACAACGCGCCGCGTATTATGACGAGATAGCCGACCTTGCATCGTTCCTGTTGGAGTTTCGATACGGGTTACCGAACAAAGCGCATATACTCCACGAAAGTGGGTATGTCTTGGGGCTGTCAAAGTTTCTGTTGCACGAAACGGGTATTGTACCGCACGAAGTATTCATCACGGACGGAACACCAGAAAAATATCAGGCACAGATTGCGGAGGAGTTAAAACGCACCTCCGACAAGAAAACAATACCACTATACTTCACGCCCGACGCGGGGCAAGCACAAGCGATTATTCGCGAGATTGCCACACCGTCCGACACGCAAAAGCATATTGCGTTCAACGAGCGGACGGAAAGCAAGGACGATTTGAAAAACAAGGGGCGAGGGCTTATTATCGGGTCGTCTTGGGAAAAATCCCTCGCGCGCGATATTAAATATCAGTTTGTCCCTGCCGCGCTTCCAATGGTTTACCGCCTTGTCCTCACAACAAACTATGTCGGTTTCACGGGCGGATTACGCGTCATAGAGGACGTGTATAACAACGCGCTCAGTTACTATAAATAAGGAAATAAATTATGTCTAAGCAAACGAGTCTTGTCGTGGCGAATTTGCCCGACCAGTACGTTGAATGTATTTACCGCGACCCATTTTAATACAGACCATAATTGCTGACAACAGCGTATGGTTTGTGATAACCATACGCTGTTTTTGTGTTGCTTGGTAATGTAACTAACGAAAGGAATATAATTCAAATGGCAAAATTCGATACACTCGCGCTCCACGCGGGGTACAATTCCGCCGACCACAATCACTCGGTGCAAGTGCCGATTTACGCGACGACTGCTTATGATTTGGTGGATACCGACCGCGCGGACAGACTGTTTGCGTTTTCAGAAAATGCTCCCCTTTACTCTCGTGTAACCAACCCGACTGTTGCCGTGTTGGAAGAACGTGTCGCGGCACTTGACGGCGGTATTGCCTCACTCGCGGTCGCAAGCGGTATGTCCGCAATATCAATCGCGATTCTAAACGCCGCCGAAAAAGGCACGGTACTAACCTCACGCTATCTTTACGGTGGTAGTGCCGACAGTTTTTTGCGTATCTATGAGCCGCTCGGCATTACCATAAAGCCGACTGACGCAATTTACGATACCGACAAACTTGACGCGGAGATTACCGACGACGTAAAGGCAATTTACTTTGAAACGATAAGCAACCCGAACGCCGTAATCGCCGACATCGAAAAAATAGCGGAGATAGCGCATAAAAAGGGCGTTGCCGTAATCGTGGACAATACATTTGCGACACCGTATTTGTTACAACCGATAAAGCACGGCGCAGATGTAGTAATATACTCGGCAACAAAGGCGTTAAGCGGACACGGCAATATAATCGGCGGTATCATAGTCGATTCAAACAAATTCAACTGGGCAAACGGGCGGTATCCGCAGTTTGAACGGAAAGAGTACACAATACGCGACCGCAAAACGGGCAAGAATCGGAGTTTCCACGAGGCATTCCCGCACGTTCCGTTTGTATTCCGTTCGCGGCTCGTATGGCTTAACTACTTCGGTGCGGCATTATCCCCATTTGATGCGTACCTTGCGATAATCGGGATTGAAACATTATCCGAGCGGCTCAAAAAACAAACCGAAACCGCTGTCAAATTAGTGGAATGGTTTGAAGGCAACCCGAATGTCGAATGGGTAAAATACCCTACTGCAAAGACGACAACCGCCGAACAAAAAGCCCTTTTCGCAAAATATCTCCCGAAAGGCGCGGGCGGCGTATTCACATTCGGTTTCAAAGGCACGGAGGCAGAGCAAAACAAATTCCTTAACTCGCTTAAACTCCTTAGTTACCACGTTAACGTCGGAGATGCAAAAACACTGATAAGCAATACCGCAAAGACGACACACAGCGAGTTAGTAGCAGACAACCAAGCACTCGCCGATATACTCCCTAACACCCTCCGCATATCCACGGGGTTAGAGGACTTAGACGACATAATCGCGGATTTGGAACAGGCATTCGCCGCCGCGAAGTAACGCAAAAACAATACTGGTTTTCCCCACGCACCCGAAAATATTACCCCAGAGCATTACGGCTCAATAAAAAAAAATAAAAAGAGGTTTTTAGTACGATGAAAAAAAGATTAAACGCTGTTATACCGCTCCTTCTCGTTACAAGTTTGATACTCACGGCTTGTTCAAAAGAGGAAACTAAGGAAACTACCGCAACCACAGTTGCTACAACAGCGGCAACAACCGCGGCAGGCGAAACTACTGTTGCCACCACGGGCGCAACAACCGATTACAAATACGGCAAAATAAAATTGGTCGGTAAAGAAGGCGCACTCTGCGGAATTCCGCTGTATGTTGCGTACACAAAGGGCTTTTTCGCCGAGGAAGGGTTTGATGTCGAGTTAATCTCCGCTGACACCGAAACTCGCAAAACGTACCTTAACAACGGCGATATTCCCGTAGTGAACGGCGACTTCCAATTCTTCCCGTCTATCGAAAACGGCGTTAATGTCAAGGTTATTGACGGGCTTCACAATGGTTGCATAAAGTTCCTTGTACCCAAAGACAGCAATATCACCGATATTGCACAAATTAAGGAACTCTCTGCTGCGGGCAAACTCCGCATAGGTGTCGATGAAATCGGCGGCACACCTCACCAAGTGGCAAGCGTTTGGCTCGAAAAGAATGGCATATCCGCGCTCCCTGCCGATAACAAGGTAACTTTCCTCCCGTTCAGCGACGGCAACTTACAGGTAACCGCTCTCGAAAATAAAGAAATTGACGTAGCGGCTCTGTGGGACCCGTTCGGTTCTGTTCAGGAAAAAACAGGTGATTACCGCGTTATCTTTGACCTCGCAACCGACCCGATTTTCGCGGGCAAATACTGCTGCTTCCTATACGGTTCAAACAAGTGGATTGAGGAGAAACCCGAGCAATTAGCCGCTTTGCTCCGCGCATATCACAAGTCGCAAGACTGGATTGCAAACAACCCCGATGAATCCGTAAAAATTGTAATTGACGGCAAATTCTCGTCTATCGAGGATACCGAACTCGCAGTGGAGTTAATCAAGCACTATGAACTCCCGAAAGAACACGAGCATACTACGCGTGACGTCGGCGAGGACGTAAAATACTTCGCGCAAGAACTTTACAGCATCGGTTATTTGCAAGGCGACCCCGCTGAGTTCGCAAAGAATAACTATGTTAAAATAGACCTGACTTTGGGTCAATAATTGCAATAAACTTTGCAATTAAAATATATTGTAAATGGGGCAATGTCCATTGAAAAACAAATTTGCAACCATTACAAACAATGTGCCCGTGATTCGTCACGGGCGCGTTGTTAAACGGGTATCAAACTTAAAATTCGCGATACTTACATTTGTTACACTGCTTGGGTTTGGGTTTGCGATACTTTTGAATCAAATTATTCCGCAAAAGGCGACGCTCAACTTTAACTCGAAACTTGCTTGGGATTCAACTAAAAAAATAGGCTATGAA
>JAISLG010000061.1 GCA_031260615.1 Oscillospiraceae bacterium
CCCACAGCGCGACAAGAAATCGTTGCCTTTCGTTCTCTTAGTTGCCTTTCGTTCTCTTGGTTGTCCTTGTCATAGAGGTGATATGAACATATCCGATTATATCTTACCCGGCGTATTCGCGCTTGTTATGGTATTCGCCCTTGTCAAGAAGCGCGATGTATTCGCCGATTTCACGGACGGGGTAATGGACGGCGCGCGGACGGTTATCGGGATATTCCCTGCGTTATTCGCGCTTGTTGTCAGTGTCGGTATGCTCCGCGCGTCGGGGGGGCTTGATATGCTTACGGGGCTACTTAAACCATTCACTGATATGGTAGGGTTCCCGTCGGAGGTTACGCCGCTGGTACTGATACGCCCGTTTTCGGGCAGTGGGTCAACGGCGGTTTACGAGAGCATATTAAAGGAATACGGCGCGGACAGTTTTGCGGGGTTGGTTGCGAGCGTAGTCAACGGGTCGTCCGAAACCCTGTTTTATGTAATTGCGATTTACTTTGGTGCAGGGAAAATTAAACGCACGAGATACACGATACCAGCCGCGCTTACTGGGGATTTTTGTGTATTTTTACTGTCCGCGTTTGCGGTAAAATTATTGGTGTGAAGTATGATAACAGAGATAATAAAATTAGAGGGTGTGCCGCCCAAACCGAATATGTATCCCATAAAGACGTTAAAGGCGTATACTGTTCCGAACGCGCCTGTGGTATCGGACAAAACGGATATGCCTGTTGCGGAGTTGACGGGGATACCCGTACCCGACGTATCGGCGAGCAGTGAAGTAATAAACATTACACCGAACGCGCCGACTGTTGGAGCGGACGTATCTGACATATCGGCATTGTATCCGCCATTGCCGAACACTTATGCAATAACCGACCTTGACACAATAACCCATAAAAGCCGCGCAACGGTTGGGCAACAAGCGTTATCGGGGACTGCCGTGCAATTCCTATGTTCCGCCGCGCTTATCGGTGGGTTGTATGCACTGCAATACGGCGCACCCGATACATTCGCGGCGGTTGCGGAGGTGGTCGCGAAATGCTTTGGGTTGTGAGGGGGGAAGTATTCTGTCGCCCGATATGTAAAATAATCCCAAAATATTGCATTGGTGTATGTACCTCAGTGGTCGCCGTAATGCCCTTTACAGGAATATATAATATAGTCCTCGCCGACAGGCTTATACACAAGGCGGTTCTTCTCGTCAATGCGCCGACTCCACTTATCCGAACTGTCACCTTTTAACAGTTCGGGTTTTCCTATGCCGTCGAAGCGGTCACGGTCGGTATCTTTTAGCAACAAATTTATGCGGTTAAATGTTTTCCTGTCTTGACTCGCCCATTCAATATATTGCGCCCAAGCAGGGTCAGACCAAGTTTTCATTTTTCAGCACGTCCTCGATGTTTTCGTCGTCCGCAAGTTCAATTATGTCGTGTACTACCACGCGCCCCGCCTCGACATCGGCATACGCTTTCCGTAAATGCTCAATATTGCTGTCACTGTAAAACGGGTCAGTGTCCATATTTTCGGGGATTGTTCCGAAGAATTTTAACACCCGTTGTTCGCGTGGGGTCAATGGGCGTTCCTTTTTTTCGTTTGTATTGTTTATACTCTTTGCGCGGCGAGGTTTCGTAACCGCCGCAACTGCGATAGATGACATATTCTCACCTCTCTATTATAACCGTACATTCCAGTATACACCAACGCGAACACAAAAGCAATCCCCCAATGTTACCATCGGGGGATTGCTTTTAATTATCCTGAACAGCAGTTATTTAACTATCCTAATAAACGTCTTTTTCCCTTTCCGTAGCACCAAAGTATCCGTATCCGCGAAGTCCAGAGTGGTATCCACGGTTGCCGCAACCCCGTCCACGGACAATCCACCTTGCTCGGCGGCGGTACGCGCCTCCCGTTTAGAGGATACTGCACCCGACTTCACCGCGAGGTCAAGCACGGATATTTTACCGTCCACGAGGTCGCCGTCTTGCAACTGATATGTTGGCATATTCGCGTTCTCGCCGCTCCCACCGAATACTGATTTTGCGGCGTCACGGCATTTCGCGGCGGTATCCGCCCCGTGTACAATCGCGGTTACTTCGTAAGCGAGGAGTTCCTTTGCCGAGTTTAATTCCGCCCCTGTAAGAGTCTGTTCGAGCCGTTCAATCTCGGCAATATCCACGAAAGTCAGGAGTTTCAGGCAATTGATAACGTCCGCGTCCGCCACGTTTCGGAAGTATTGGTAGAAGTCATACGGCGGCGTTTTTTCCGCGTCAAGCCATAACGCGCCCTTTTCAGTCTTGCCCATTTTTTTGCCCTCTTTGGTGAGGAGCAACTTGAATGTAAGCGCGTACGCTTGCCCATTGCGGTCGGCTTCCACGCGGCGTATCAAATCCGCGCCGGCAAGAATATTCGACCACTGGTCGTCGCCGCCCATTTGGAATGTTACGCCGTATCTGCGGTACAATTCGAGGAAGTCGTAACTTTGGAGGAGCATATAATTAAACTCCAAAAAGGACAATCCTTTTTCGAGCCGCGCCTTGAAACACTCAGCGGAGAGCATTTTATTAACGGAAAAATGCGCCCCGACATCGCGCAAGAATTCGAGGTAATTAAGTTTAAGGAGCCAATCGCCGTTGCGGACGAATTGGGCTTTGCCGTCGCCGAAATCGAGGAACCGCTCCATTTGGGTTTGGAAACGGGCGGCGTTATCGGTTATGGTATTGCCGTCGAGCATTTTCCGCATATCGGACTTACCGGAGGGGTCGCCGACAACGGTAGTACCCGTGCCGAGGACGGCAAACGGGGTATGCCCCGCAATCTGGAAACGGCGCATAGTAATGAGTTGCAGCAGGTGTCCGATATGCAAACTGTCGGCGGTAGCATCGAATCCAATATAGAATTTGATACCGCCCTTGTCGAGCAACTCGCGTATCTCGTCAGGGTGGGACATTTGGGCGATAAGCCCACGGCGCGTCAAATCATTGTATAAAGACATTGTACTCCTAAAAAACATAGTACACACTCCGTATCGGGATAAACGGTTTATGTTTATTCCGATACGGAGTTATTAAAGAGGCAATATTAAAGTGGCAACGTCCACGGCGACACACCGATTACGGTTTCGTGGACAAATCGTCGTTGCCGCTCAAATCCTGTGACAGGTCGGATTTAACATCGGAAACGTCGTCAGCAACATCGTCTTTAATATCGGAAAAGCCCTCAACAACATCGTCCGCAATATCGGACACACCCTCGGCAATATCGCGTTTCGCCGCGAACGCTTTATCCTTTATATCGGAGAGGGATTTCGCGAGGGAATCGACTTTCCCCGTAAGCGCAGCGAGTGCATCGTCGCCTTTTTGAACCATATCGCCCGTCTTGACATCGGCAACGAAACCTTTTGCATTCTCGGCGATTTTATCCGCACCAGTAGTGATTACACCGGCAGCGTAGAGAGATGCTTTTTTTACTTTTGTACCGAAAGTTTCTTTTGGCTCTGTATAAAAGACATTACCGTCCTCGTCGGTGAAACTCTCGTATTTAGTGTCGTAATCGGCGTGGTTAGAACGAGCCTCTTTTTCGGCGCGTTTCGCCTCACGAATAGCCTCTTTTTCGGCACGTTTGAGTTCGTTACGCAAGCGGAAGTCCTCGTCCGTCTTTTCGCGCAAGGTATCAGAATATTTTTTCCCGAGGTAAATCCCCGCCCCGGCAATCGCCGCTACGCCGATCAATGCAGATAAATTCATTTTATTCTCCTTAATTGTGCAATGCCAAGTATGCCTTTGTATAAATACGCTTATTATAATTATATGTTTCCCCGTTTATTTGTAAATATGTTTTAGCAAAAAAAGGGAAATAATTTTTGCAGACATTAATCAGACATTAATCAGATATTAATCTTCATTTTCCCGTTCGTGTTCACGTTCCTCTTCGTGGCTCTCTGCGGACAACCCTTTGATAGTGGTCGGGTCGATACCCTTTTTCGTGTAGTAGTCGGACAACGCGGATTTCACTGCCTCCTCCGCCAACACCGAACAATGCAATTTCACGGCAGGCAACCCGTCCAACGCGTCTACTACCGCTTGGTTCGTGAGTTTGAGTACCTCGGATACGGGCTTGCCGAGTATCATCTCCGTGGCGATAGAACTCGTCGCTATCGCCGCTCCGCACCCGAATGTCTTGAATTTTACATCGGTAACGGTTTCGGTAGCCTCGTCTATTTTAAGGTACATTTTCATTATGTCGCCGCACTTAGCATTCCCAACTTCGCCGACACCGTCCGCGTCCGCTATCTCGCCCACATTGCGTGGGCAGGAAAAATGGTCGATTACTTTTTCAGAATATATCATTGTTCACCTTTTGTTCACCTTGTTAATTATAATTTTTTGTCACAATACAAACCGTCACTTGGATAATAGTACACAAAAATTGTTACCGTCACTTGGATAATGAGTACACAAAAATTGTTACCGTCACTTGGACAATTTGTGAGTACACAAATATACATTTGCTTTTGCCGTCACTTGATTTCGCAACAACAAACTCTCGGAATAAATTTGGTAGCACACGCAACTTCCAGCCCGTACGGCGAGTACCGCAGGGTGCAGGGGGCGCGTAGCCCCCTGCTGGGGGTTTGGGGGCAAAGCCCCCAACG
>JAISLG010000166.1 GCA_031260615.1 Oscillospiraceae bacterium
GCATTAGTGCCTTGGTTGTCCTTGCCTTGCCTGTGTCTGTGTCTGTGGCTGTGTCCTCTGCACCTCAATATGCGTCCGTGTTTCGGGCAATCCCTCCACACCGCGCCACATCAGGTACTGCAACAGCCAGCCGGCACTACCCGTGTAGCCCGACCAACCGCCGCGCCCCGTTAGATTCGACTTGTATCCCCCAAGCGGCGCGTATATGTCTGCCGACATATAGTATGGCTCATTCCGATAGTTGTCTGCCCGATTATACGGCAATAGACTCGGTAACAAGTCTATATCCCCGAATATTGACGCGAAATCCGTACTCTCCTTTTTCAGCATATCAAACGCGTATGCGTACCATACCGCCGCGTGCGTGTATTGCCCTCCGTTCTCCCGTACCCCGACAGGATACGATTTTACATACCCCGGATCTTTGTCACTATTCCCGTCAAATGGCGGCGTGAATAACCGTATTATGCCGCCGCCGCATAACTTCTCGTATGCGTGTTTCATAGCCGATACTTTCCGCTTGTCGGACGGGAACCCCGCTAATACCGAGAACGCTTGCGGTAACAAGTCTATTTTACAGCAGTTCGCGTATTGGTCGCCCAGTGGCGTTCCATCGTCGTAATACCCGCGGATATAATAACTCCCGTTGTATGCGTTCTCGTCTGTGTTCTGTGTCAGCATATCCGCGCGTGCCAATAAATCCGCCGCGAATTGTCGGTCGCCTTTGTATTCCGCTATCTTTGCGAACTTCCGCGCCGCCATAATATAAAACATTGTCAGCCACACCGATTCGCCTTGACCGCCGATTCCTACGCGGTTGTATCCGTCACACCAGTCGCCGCCACCCATTAGTAATAACCCGTGTCTGCCCTTCGTGTAACCCTTTTGCATTGCGTTTTTCGCGTGTTCGTATACGCTTGCCGCTGTGTCGCCGAGGTAATACTCCGCGTATCGCTCGTCCTCGCGCTCAGATAACGGTTCGCCCGACAAATACGGTATTTTCAAGTCCAATATATTATAGTCCGCCGTTTCCGTACAGTATTCCGATAATACATAGGGTAACCATAATAAATCGTCGCTGTACCTCGTCCGCACTCCCTTCTTCACCTTCGGGAAGAAATGATACCAGTGTAAGACGTCGCCCTCCGCGAATTGCGCCGAACACGACAGCAATATAATATGCTTCGCTGTGCTTGTATCAAACTTCACTACTGCTAACGCGTCCTGTAATTGGTCGCGATACCCAAATGCTCCGCCGCATTGGTAAAAGCCGGTACGCGCGTGTATCCGCGCCGCAAGTGTCTGCCATACCAACCAGTTACAAAAACTATGCGTGGGTAACTTAGGAGCAGTATACGCTTGCAAGTTCTTCACCGCGTTGAATAGTTTAATCGGGTCGCCGATTGTCCGTGTCATTACCGTAACAAAGCGTATCTTTGCGTTGTGGTCGGGGGTTAGTTTGACTTGTACCGTGAGTGCGCCGATAATATCAGGGCTGTTCGCGTATATCCCACCGTCAGTCCGCCCCGTTAATACGGCGCGGCGGTTCGTCGCCGCCGATAATAATGTCACATTGCCTGCTGAGTGTTCCGTATCGAATACCATTGCCATTGACGGGGTGAATCCGCCGTCGGGGTTCTTGAATATTAGTGCGTTCTCCGCCGTGTCGGGGATTATAAACCGTGAGGTAGTCCTGTCCACACCAAGTACGGGTTCGATATAATACGTCAACTGTACTGTTTCGGGTTTGTCCGATAACGTCCGTAATTCAATGTCCGTGTATCCCGCCGCGCCCTTTTCATACACATTCGCGGTAACCCTCACCGTAACAGAGTTCACTATACTCTCCCAAACCGCCAACCCGGGAGTGAACATCGCCGATGCGCCGTCTAATATATCATATAGCCGCCCCCCTTGTTTGAGTAACAGCCGTTCCCCCCGATTATCCGCGCGTAAGTCATTGTTCCACGGGGAAACTTTATTCTCGCGTGACGAGAATCCCCAAGAATACCCAAGGGATTTGTCCGACACAAGCCGCCCGAATGACCCGTTTACTATATAGTGCGACCATACATTTTCGGGGACGTGTTCGCCCGTACCGACATAGTACCTGTCGCCCTTGAAACCACGTTTATTATTCGGGTTTGCGCGGACGGGGAGCGGTGCAAATGTGTCCGATTTCTTTGTCGGGGTGCCGTAATTAAGCGGCGGCAAGCCCGTTACACACGCGGCGGTGTAGAGTAATGCCCTGTCCTCGTCCGACAATTGCGAGGCGTGGAACATATACAACCCGTGAATATTCTTTTCTGATTTGATATTCGCCGCCTTGTATAAGTCGGCTTTGTCGGAGAATATCAACGCGATGTCGCACGCAAACCCCGATAATGATAACCCCCGTTTCATCTCTATCAAAGGCGCGTATATCGCATTGCCCTTTTCGATGTCGAATATGGCAAGGGGATAATCCCCTGATATGCCGAGTTTCCATAACCCTTTTAAGGGTTCGTGGTTCTCGATATATTCGGTTTTGAGTGGGTCGAAAATATTATACACCATAAAGGGCAACAACCGCGCGGCAATACGCCCTGCCGCCGACATAGGCGGAAGCGGAGATATTACCGTTTCGGCAGGAGCAACCTCGTCCGCTTCACGGATACGCGCCGCGTATTTTAATACTTCCTTTTCCGACTCGCCGAGCGCGTAGAACATTGATAATTCGCGGCGTTCACCAGCGGACAACGCGAAGTCCGCGCGGATATGAACGCACGGCGCGGGTACGCTGTTATGGGATTCGCTTGTCCCGTACACGGACGAGAATATCCCCCCATTCCGCGGTATTGTCTGTTCGCGGTCGAAAGAGCATACGAATTTTGCGTCCTTTTCGCGGAAACCGATACTGAGCCATACTTCACGGTCGGACATACGGTCCTTACGCGATACGAGTATCAATTTGTCCTCCTCGCTGTATCGTATTTTGAGGAACAAATCCGCAAATGCGGGGTGCGCCGCCATATCGCGCCGAGTCATCAATACGGGTTCGAGGTACGCGGATAATGTCACGGCGCGTGTTATCCCCGATGTGTTCTCGGCGGCGAAACGCCGTATCTCCGCCGGTATCTCCGACAGGCAGAATACTTGTTGCCCCGTCTTTAACTTGCGGCGTTCGCGGAAATATTCAACGGAGTTTTCAAGGAAACTCCCAAAGTAATCTCCACCCGTTGTATTCGCCGTGTTCTCATCGGGTATCTCCGCATAGCGTATTTCTGTATTTCCCGTATTACCCGTATTGCCTGTATTACCCATATTACCTGTATTACCTGTATTGCCCACACTACCCATATTACCCATATTACTGTCGGGTCGCCTTGTAACGCGGAGTGACGGGTGTTCATATAGGGGATATACTTCCGCTCCTTGCCCCACACCTTCGGTGAACGCGAAATATGCTCCGCGTGGAACAAGTACGTCCTCCGTTCGGCGGAATACGTCAAGCCCCTTGTATAACAGCGTACTGTCGCCGAAATCCGCGCATATATCGGTCAATACACCGTCGCCGATTAACCGTGTTTTCGGCGCGAATATATCCGCGCCCTCGAAATCCGTACCCGCCATTCTAATCTCGTTTTCCTTGTCGGGCGGCGCGTCGGGGAGAGCAAGGATAACTTCACCCGTGATTATCTTTTCTTCCAAGAGTTCCTCCGCTTTTTTTGCCTTTTCGTCCGATAAAAATAAACTCTGCATAACACCGCCGAATATGAGATTCGCGCTCGCGGCAATGGACATACCGATATGGTGTGCCATATGCGACCGCACAACCGCATAACTGTTACCCGTCCGTTCACGCGTGAAATCCACGGCTTCGCATAAACCATACACGGAGTGACTCGCCCCTAACGCGTCGAATTTACGCAAACTGCGCAATGCCTGTTTCGGGAACATTTGTAGTGTCAGGAACGCGGAATACGGCGATAATACCAACTCATCGTCCATACCCGTTTTGAGCGCGCAATCCCCAACCCCGTGTGCCTTGTATTGATAGTTGAAATTCTCATCGAACGCGTAGAATCCACTTTCGGATATACCATACGGCATTTTGGAAGCGGCAGTTCGGCGCGGCGGCGTATGCTTATTCGCGCGGCGTATCTGTGCGCGGATTGCGTATTGCAACGCCTCGTAAGACAGCGACCCCCGTTTCGATTTGAGTAACAGTTCAGGCATAAAATACTCAAACATTGTACCCGTCCACGCGACAGGCGCGGCATAGTTCCCCGTCTGCCCCCTGAAACAGCCGAGCGGTCGTCCTAAACTCCGCCAATGCTTTTTCGGGACTTGCCCCGAACCAATTGCATAGTAACTCGTCATTCGCGCTTCCGACATCAGCATATCATACGAGTGCCGTGACAGTTTCCCCGTGGACATCTCTATCCCGATTGAAAGCAAATTGCGATTTTCGTTGTAGAACACTCCGAAGTCCGCGTCCGCGATTATCCGCGAGATTGCCCCCGGCAAGTACCCCGACAGTTTCTCCGCGATTATAAATTGCCGCACCGTGACAAGGGAACAGATAAAATTACCGCTGTCCACGCACGACACGAAGTCCGATACAGGGTCGAGGGACGTGACATTGTACCAGTTTATTAAATGCCCCCGATATTTGCGTAGGTTGATTACCGTATTGACTGTGTTGTCGATACGCGTTTTCGTTTCGGCGCGGTCTATAAACCCGAATCGATACGCGGCAATTACGGACAGCAGGTACATACCGATATTAGTCGGGGAGGTGTTCGCGGCGACTCGATACACGGGTGCGTATTGCACATTGTCGGGGGGGAGGTAATTTGTTTCGGCGGTTACATAGTCTTGGTAAAACCGCCAGTATTTTTTTGTGTGGGATATAATATATTCGCGGTCGCCCTCCGAGGGAGTGTATTTTTCGGGAGCGTCCGTTACCGTGTCCGCGCGGATTACCGCAACCGTGCCGAATAGGAATAGTATTGCAAGCACGGATACCAGCCCGTTGTAGTTGAGGAACGAATACACGAGGAGCGCGGCGGATAACAGTTCGGGGAATAATAAATGTGTCGGGAGTTTGGTATTTGCGGTTTCAAATGCCGATGCCGTTTTCCATTCGAGGAGATTACGGCGCGTGAAACTCCGCGCGAAGGATAGGCAGACGGCGGATAATGCCGTTACCGCCGTCTTGGGTAACAGAACTAATTCGCATAGGATACGCACGCCGAGTTTTTTTGTTTCCGATATAACGGGCGAGTAGAATTGCCGTGACACAGAAAATTCCCGTCCGCGTATCAGACCTGTTACAAACCCGTGGAGGTACGGGGCAATACACGCGGCGGCGCATAGTGCCGCTAACCCGTAACTGTGGAGTGCCGTTGCCGCGAATAACCCGAAGAAGCAAAATATCGGAGTGAACACGCGGCGGATATTTTCAAGCAACTTGTATTTTGTGTTGGCAGACGAATTGTATTGCTGTTTATTATTCGCGAATATATTTGAGAATATAAACGCGGTGTTTTGCAAATCGCCGCGAAACCAGCGGTGCATACGCGCAAAATACGCGCGTGACGCGGACGGGAACCCGTCAGAAAATTCAATGTCGCCCGCATAAGCGACACCGAGTAATCCCCCCTCGATTACATCGTGGGAAAGTATCCGCTCACGCGGCAATTTCGGAGCGGATAACAGGGAGTCGATACGCATTAACCCCTTGCCATTGAATATTCCCTCGCCGAAAGCATCGTTATACATTTCGCCCGAAAACGCGTCATACGCCGACGCGCCCGCGCAACCGCCATTTTCCCCCGCGAGCCGCGAGAATCCGCTTTTTAACCACCCGTCAAGGGAAGTGGTTACACGCGGCTGTATAATACCCTTGGAACGGTTCGCCGGGTGTAACGCGCACGCAATCAATTCGCGTATGCTGTCCATTAACGGGGCGGTGTCGAAGTCGAGCAGACAAAAATACTCGTATTGTTTAAGGGGGGGAGCATTGGTTATTTCGAGTCCGTCCTGCGCGCGCCTCTCGGGTACTAACCCCCCTGACAGATACGCGAACGGTACTGGGTCGGTTTCAACGGAATCGAGGTCAAGGTCGGTATTATCCGCGTTGTTTGTAAAATTGTTCCGCGTGGAATTAGCGTTGTTTGTGAAATTGTTCCGCGTGGAACTCGCATTGTTTGTAAAATTGTTCCGCGTGGAATTCGCTTTGTTAAGGGCGATACTCGGGTAGTTTGTATAATCGTTCTCCCCCGAGCGAAGATAACGGGCAAGGTCGATTATACCGCCGCGCTTGCGTTCGCGCCCGATATAGGCGCGCATAGTGTCCGACCATACTCGGTTACGGACGGCGAACATAATACCCTTGCCCTCGTGTGACAGCACCGTGCGTATTATTTTATCGTCCGCCGCGCAAGTTTCGTTTTTGCAAGGGGCGGCGTCAAGTAATAATACAAAGTCGATATTCGGGTCATTGTTTTTTAGTTTAGCGGTTTTAAGGCGTGTTACAGCGGCGTTTACAATGTCGGGGGTGTCCGCGAGTATGGTCATTACCGCGAGGGTGCGCCCATTATCGGGGACGCGGGTTACGCCGAGCCTCGGTAACGGTTCTGTTTTCGTAAACCGCACCGCGAATAAATCAAAGAACGGTTTCAATACCGCCGCCGCGGGTATAATCCCAATCAAGAAAGCGGCAAGGATATATCTGCCGAAACCGCCACCGTCAGGCGAGTCGAATGGATATGTGAACACCGATGCAATCTCCGACAGACACAACGAAAACACGCACAGTAATACGGCGAACGGCACGGGGGATATGCGCGGAAAAAATAACCGATAGTCGCGGCGTAATGCCGTGAACGGGTCGTTTTTATCGCTTTTGTTGTCTTGGTTTTGATATTGTTCTTTGTATTGTTCTTTGTACCGCTCGGCGAGCGCGGTTTCGGATACGCCTGTTTTCTTTGCGAGTTCGCTTGTATATTTAAGGTACAGGTTCTTGGTATCGTCAGACGACTCGACATAGGTGGGGTGGTTGTTCCATATTTTTCGCAATGGGGATATTTTATCAGTGACGGCTTTTATATCGAGGTCGGTGAGTTCCGCGAATTTTCTTGCGCCATCGTCAGTGAGTAACCCCTTGTTTATTACATCGCGGAACAGTATAAACTTAGCGAGGTCGGGGAGTATTGCCGCTTCCGCGCTTGACAACGCCTCGGTATTGTTATTATTCTGCTCGACAGCGGCAACATAAGTGTCGTTGTTAATATCGGGGAGCGCGGCTATTACCTCGCCGAAAAACGGGGTTATACCCGCAACGACTGCCTTGGCGTCGGAATAATAATCGGCGGCATCGGGTTTATACACGGTTATTTCAATGTCGCGCGGTATTTTAAGGAGGTTGCCGAGTTCCTTGTCGAGGAGCCGCTTCTCGGGTATCGGTATCGCTTTTAGCCGCTTGCGTGCGCGGCGTATTTCTTTGTAGAGTTTCCCGTATTTTACTTTGTATATTTTTTGCATATATTTCCCTCTTGTGAAAATAAGTATCGAATTTATTATGTCCGAAAACTAACCTTTTAATCACAAGGAGGTTGTTAAACAATTTAGCCGAGTATAAAATGTGGTGACGGGGTTATGTGGTTGTAGTAAACGCACCGCGTTACCCCCTCACCATTACACACGCTACACACACAGGTTTCAGCCGTCTGACATTGACAATCGTTAGGGAATATCTTATACTTTATATATGAAAAAAATATTGATAACGGACGATGAACCGGGGATTGCGGACGTACTTGGCAAATACGCCGCGCTTGACGACTATGAGGTATTCACGGCGGCAAACGGGCTTGAAGCGGTTAAACTTGCGTCCGAGCAAGCATTTGACATTATTGTAATGGACATAATGATGCCGGGGCTTGACGGGATTACTGCGGCGAAGCAGATACGGAAGTTTTCCGACGTACCGATATTATTTTTATCGGCGAAGGGGGACGAATCCGACCGCATTACTGGCTTCGAGAACGGGGGCGACGATTACGTTGCGAAACCGTTTTCTAACCGCGAGGTAATGTTACGCATAAACGCAATCGTCAAACGGCGCGAGGCGGGTTCTAATTCGGGCAATGTTCCATATGGAACAATTAACCAAAATATACCCGAATTACAGCCGCCACAAAAAGAAATTATTTCGTTCGGCGGTTTGGCAATTGATATATCGGGGCGCGAAGTGCTCCTCGATGGGAAACAAGCTACACTCACCCCGAAAGAGTTTGATTTGTTGCTCTTTATGGCGCGGAATAAGGGGTTCGCTTTGTCGCGCGACCAGTTGTTGCAGAAGGTGTGGGGGTATGACTTCTTCGGCGACGATAGAACTGTGGATACCCATATTAAAATGCTCCGTTCGCACTTGGGTAAATATAAACGGGATATTGTTACTGTGCGCTCGGTGGGGTATAAGTTCGAGGGTGGGGTTTAAGGGGCAAGCCCCTTACAAACCCCAAGGGGCGTTGCCCCTTAAACCCCACGAGGGGGCTACTCGCCCCCTCGACCCCCCGACAAGGGGGTTTCACCCCCTGTACCCCCACAAGGGGCTTTGCCCCTTGACCCCACGGGGGCTCCGCCCCTCGCCCCCGTGGTGGGCG
>JAISLG010000162.1 GCA_031260615.1 Oscillospiraceae bacterium
AAAATGAAACCGAAAGATTGCTAAAACAAACCGCCCTAAACTGCGGTTTGTTTATGTCGTTTTATTTTGCTGTGGGGTGGCTGGTTGACATAAATACGGAGAGTATCACTAAATTAACCAACGGGTTGTCGGGCGACTTAAAGTACGGTTTAAGCATACTGCTGTCCATTGTGTGGACGTATATTGTTCCGATAGGTTTCACGTTATTTGTGTTTAGCGATGTTAAAAGGGACGGTGGCGCGCGGAGTTGGTACAAACCGCCGCGTAACCACAAGAATTTTGCGAAGGCTATCGGGAATTTCCCGGCAATGTACGGGCTTGGTATGGCGACAAATATACTGACATTGCTTGGGTTTTATGTCGTATTAAGGTTGCTCGGCGACTCATTCGACTTTCTTAACCAAATAAATACAACCGGGCACGCACTACCCGCGACACCATCCACAGCAGTGCTTATTTTCCTTATGTATGCGATTATTGCGCCCTTTTTCGAGGAATTTTGGTTGCGCGGATTGGTGTGGAATGCGCTGAAACCGTTCGGTGTTGTGTTCAGTATATTTTCGACCGCGTTATTGTTCGGGATATTGCACGGGAATATTCGACAGTTTTTTTATACGTTTGCGCTCGGAGTTGCGCTCGGGTATGTGCGGTATGTGTGCAATTCTGTGTTAGTTACCACAATTTTGCACGCTATGTTTAACTCAGTCGCGGCGATTGCACTGCTGTTGACTGCGGCATCGAGCGGCGCGTTTCAACAAGATTATTTGAACGACAGTGCCGACATCTCCACACTTTCACCCGAGGAACTTGAAGCGTACTCGAATGAAATAGCACGACAAGACGAGTTGCACAAACTGTTTACCTCACTCACGAATTTATTTACCGTGTTCATACTCATTCTTATGGTAGTCGGGATTGCCGCATTCCTACGCAAAATTCCGCAACTCAAAAAAATAAAATTCGCGCAACCCGAAACCACACTTGAACCTTTGCGCGAGAAAACCAAATGGCGCATATTCCTCACGTCACCTTTAATGTTTGTGCTATATGCGATTATAATCGGATTAGCGGTGTATGCCTATGTATGAAAGCCCAAACAGCGTTGTTTCGACAAAATTATTCACAAAAAAGTCTTTTTCTGCGGGCGCAAGGCTCGGAATTGCATTCGTTTTGATACCAACAATCGACTTTATTTTGTACAGCATTGTCGGTTTGCTTGTGTACGAAACGCCG
Organism: Oscillospiraceae bacterium; assembly: GCA_031260615.1. Lineage (GTDB taxonomy): Bacteria > Bacillota > Clostridia > Oscillospirales > Ruminococcaceae > Ruminiclostridium_E. The sequence goes on from JAISLG010000162.1 coordinate 1,234, forward strand.
CTCGGTTCAATATACACCAACAATTATTATATAAGCAATGTCGTTTTGACGTTTGCAATGACGATTTTAACGGTAGGTATCGCGTTTTTGATAACCGACAGACCTAAATTGCCGCCCCTTAAACGACAGCTTTCGACACCCACAAATCAACTCCCGTTTTCCCTCAACGACTTTTTAATTTTCTTCGTGATGATGTACGCCGTTTCGGTATTCGCGAATATGCTCTCACCCATATTTTTCACGGCAACTATCGGCGAATCTGCCCCTGTGCCTAAGCATTTGAAGGACCAATCCGCACCCTACATCAACGCGATTTACGCCGTAATTGTCGCACCGATTATCGAGGAATGGACGATTCGCGGTTTCATTTTTCGACCTTTGGAGCGATTCGGTTCGACAATTGCCGTGGTCGTCTCCGCGATTTACTTCGGGGTAATGCACGGGAACTACTATCAGATATTTTATGCGATACCTGTCGGGTTAATCCTCGGCGGCGCAATGGCAAAATACCATAGTTTATTCTTTAATATATGTCTACACGCGTTCTACAATTGGTTTGAGCGTGCGTCCGGCTTGATGTTTGAATTCGGAAATTTTGTCGAAACAATTTGGATTTATGTTCTCGTAAGCATTATTTTTGCGGGAGGACTTTTCCTAATAATCACATTGTACAACCTCTACAAATCGCGCAACAATCGCCCAAACAACGCCAATCAACTGTTTTCGCCTAAACAACTGCTCGTCAACCCAGCATTCCTCGGCGGTTTCATAATCTACATCGCAATCATCTATGTGACGGAGATTGCCCCGTGAGCGGCTGTATGGTTTGCCCCCGAAAATGCCGTACCTATGGGGATTTTTGTGGTGCGGAAATCAATGTGCGTGTCGCCGCGTATGGGCTCCATAACTGGGAAGAGCCTTGCATATCGGGCGAAAATGGCTCGGGTGCGATATTCTTTTCGGGGTGCAATCTGCGGTGTACTTTCTGTCAGAATATCGACATTAGTCGTAACCCAAAACAATGTCGAGAAATGTCGATATTCGACATTCGCAATACTATGCGCGAACTCGCCGACAAGGGCGCACACAATATCAACCTCGTGACACCGACGCATTATACACCCGTACTCTCAACTGTACTTGAAGATAAACCCGACATTCCCATTGTATGGAATAGTGGCGGATACGAACTTTCAACTACACTCGAATCGTTACGGGGCAAAGTTGACGTATTCCTCCCCGATATGAAATACTCCGACAGCGGATTGGGACAAAAATATTCAGGCATACCCGATTATTTTCCCGTTGCGCAAACTGCAATTCGCGCTATGTATGCGATAACAGGCGACTATGTAATCGAAAACGGGCTTCTCAAACGGGGCGTGTTAATCCGACATCTTATGCTCCCAAACGAACTCGAAAATACACTCGGCGTAATCAAATGGGTATCCAAGTTCAAGCGTGGTCAAGTGTTGTTTAGTCTAATGTCGCAATACACCCCGAACGGAGCAAACGGCATACCTATGGGGCAAATTACACAAGCCGAGTACGACACGGCGATCGAATATATGCACAAATGCGGCATTACCAATGGGTATGCGCAAGAACTTTCGAGTGCGCGTCAAGGTTATGTACCGAATTGGTTTTTGAAAGGGCAATTATGATATACAGTCTGCACGGACAGGTAGTGCATACCGCAACAAACGCGGTAGTTATCGAATGTGGCGGCGTTGGGTACTACGCCCGAGTAACGCCGCGCACCGCAACCGACTGCGAGGGGAAACGCCTCCGAGCCGAGGCGGCAATGCTATTCACTGTTATGTCCGTAAGTGAAAATAACGTGAGTCTGTTCGGCTTTGTTGACCCCGAGGAACGCGCCGCGTTTGAGTTACTCGGGAGCGTGTCGGGCATCGGCGGTCGGACCGCGCTTGCAGTCCTCTCCGAACTGACACCCCAAGAATTTGCCCTCGCTGTGGTATCGGACGACACAAAGACAATCACACGCGCAAAGGGTATCGGCGCGAAAGTGGCGGCGCGGATTGTCCTCGAACTGAAAGACCGCATTACAAAGGAAAACCCCGACTTAAAAACACTCGACACAATGAAAAACGCGACAGGCAACGTGCGAACGGCAATCATAACAGGGAGCATAGCGGAGGCAATTTCGGCACTGACTGTACTTGGCTTCACACCGCAGAATGCACGCGCGGCACTTAAAGACGCGGACGGCTCGTTACCGAGTGCGGAGTTGATTAAACTGGGGTTGAGGGTACTAAGCAATAAATAACCAAGGGGCAACGAGGGGCAATTGTTACTTTGGGGGGGTTGGCCCCCAACCCCCAGCAGGGGGCTACGCGCCCCCTGCACCCTGCGGCAGCGTGACGC
>JAISLG010000163.1 GCA_031260615.1 Oscillospiraceae bacterium
CGAGAACCCGAGGAAGGCAAGGGCATACGCGGATATGAAAATGCAGAGTGCTTGTTTGTTTTGTATCGCATACGAAGCGGCAGAGTTAAGAAACCCGTCCGAGTCGGGGATATGCTTAAAATACATCTCCTCGTTAAACCGCAACACAAACTCGTAATCTTTTTTTGACTGGGCGAGCATAGTATCGAGGTGTTCCTCGTTTAACCGAGCAAGCCGTAATTGCTTTTCGGCGATAACCGCCGCGACTTTTTTCGGTTTAAGTTTACGCGCGGCGGATTTTTGGAAACGGCGATTGTATTTTGCGTATGGGCTGCCGTCGGGAGCGGAGAATGCAATACGTTCGGGTTCGGCGGACACAAATTTGCCGTTCACCTCGGACACACCAAAAAAGAGGAATACTCTGCCTTTGAGAATATCCTTGACAATATCGGCACGCGTGGAGATATGGCAGTAATCGACATACACTTCTCTGTCGCCGAACAGGGAGATTATGTCGGGGGAAAGGTAATCAGGGATTGAAATATTCATAAACATACTATATACTATTCCTTAAATAATAAGTGATAGTGTAAAAAAAGTCAATAATATAGTAAAACGGAGGGGAAATGGCAATACGGTTTTACAACCGCATACTACTCAAACTGTCGGGTGAAGCGTTATCGGGGGATTTAACCCACGGTATCTGCAAAGAAACGCTGTCTATGATATGCAACGGTATCAAGAAAGCGGCAGACACAGGCGCGCAAATCGGGATAGTAGTGGGGGGCGGCAATATATGGCGGGGACGAGATGCTGAGGGAATGAACCGCACGCGAGCCGACCATATCGGTATGTTGGCGACTATTATGAACGCGTTATCATTAGCGGACGCGCTTGAAAAGACGGGTGCGGTAGTACGCGTACAGTCAGCAATCCCGATTATACAATTCGCGGAACCGTATATACGGCAAAAGGCATTGTCGCATATGGGGCGCGGACGGATAGTAGTATTCGGGGGCGGCACAGGCAACCCATACTTTTCCACAGACAGTGCGGCGGCATTACGGGCGGCGGAACTTGGCGCGGACGCGTTATTCAAGGCGACAATGGTAGACGGAGTGTACGACAAAGACCCGAACAAAGACATTACTGCGGTAAAGTACGATGAGTTATCCCACAAAGACATACTCGTAAACGACCTGAAAGTCCTCGACGGCGCGGCAGTATCAATTTGCCGCGAAAGCAATATCCCGTGCTTGGTATTCGACATTCGCGACCCCGATAATATATACCGCGCAGTGTGCGGCGATAAGATAGGGACACTCGTAACATAATTATTCATATCCCAAGGAGAATCCTACAATCCAAATAAGCGTACAAAATCTAACATTCGCGTATCCCGACAGCCCATACTATGTATTTGAAAACGCCGCGTTCGTATTTGATACGGGGTGGAAGTGTGGGTTGGTCGGGCGTAATGGGTGCGGCAAATCCACGTTGCTTGATATACTGCAAGGCAAATACACGGCGACGGTTACATCGGGTGTATTGTTCTCGTGTTTCCCGTGTAATATTGTCGGGGAAACGGGGCTTGATATTATCGAGAACGTGTCGGGTGCGGAACAATGGCGGATACTCGCCGAGGTCAGCAAATTAGCACTTGACGCGGAGGCACTCTATAAACCGTTAGATACATTGTCGGGTGGGGAGAGGGCAAAGGCTATGCTTGCCGCGCTGTTCCTCGACTGTGAGTTAAACGGGAAATTTCCGCTCATTGACGAACCGACAACTCACCTTGATACTGTCGGGCGTGTCGCGGTTACCAAGTATTTGTCGCGCAAGGACGGGTTTATACTTGTGTCGCACGACCGTGTATTACTAAACTCGGTGTGCGACCATACCGTGGCGATTAACAACGCCGACATTGAAGTCATACAGGGGAATTACAATGTGTGGCGTGAGAACTTCCTACGCAAAGAACAATACGAGCAAACCCAAAACGAACGGTTAAAACAGGATATTGCACGGCTCGAAACCTCGGCGCGTGAAATATCGGCGCGTTCGGAGAATATCGAAAAGCACAAGCGCGGCGTGAATAGTGCGGGGTTAAAAAACGATACGGGTTTTATGGGACACAAAGCCGCCAAGGTAATGCAACTCTCGAAAAACGCAATGAAACGCGCTGAGGGTGCAATCGCCGAGAAGTCGGAATTGCTCAAAAACGCATACAAAACCGCCGTGTTAAAAATATACCCCCTTGTCTACCGAAGCGAAAAATTGTTCGACTTGCGCGTAAACGATGTAACATATCCGATACTGCGCGGCGGCAAATACGCGCTAAGCGGCGGTAATGGTTCGGGCAAGTCCACGATTATGAAATCCGTGTGCGGTATCGAAGTTGACTACGCGCCGCCCGTGCCGTTTGTACTTGATATACCAAAAGACATTACCGTGTCTTATGTACCGCAAAATATAAATGAAATTACTGACATAACGGGAGTAGACGATAACCTGTTCCGCGCGATACTTGCAATGCTCGGAGTGCCGTCAAAGGACTTAAAAAAAATATCCGCGAACACGGACACAGACAATTTTAGTTCAGGACAACGCAAAAAACTTGCAATAGCGGCAAGCCTCGCCTCTCCGTCACACCTGTATGTTTGGGACGAGCCGCTTAACTACATTGATGTAATATCCGCCGAGCAAATCGAGCAACTGTGCCGACACCCCGATATGACATTGCTGTTTGCGGAACACGATACAATGTTCGCGGAAAACATTGGTGCGGAAAAAATAGAGATTGTGTAATTGTTGCCACAAAATATATACTACTTATCGTGATAAACGCATTGCGTTTTTGAGTGGTATTGCGGTATAGGACTAATATGACCTTACTTTTAATAGACGGGAACTCCGTCGCTAATCGCGCGTATTACGGACTTACGCCACTCAGCAATTCGAGCGGCGCGTTTACCCATTCCGTAACGGGTTTTCTGAACATCTTCCTTAAACTCGCAAAGGATATTAAACCCGACGGGATAGCCGCCGCGTTTGATATTAAAACGCCGCAGTTTCGGAAAGACATATATGACGGGTACAAAGCGGGGCGCAAAAAAATGCCCGACGAGTTAGCGGAACAAATGCCGCGTATTAAAAGCATACTATCTTTGCTCGGTGTATCGGTATTGTCGGACGAGGGGTTTGAAGCGGACGACATTATCGGGTCGGTGTCCGCGAAATGCCGCGATACGGGTGACAAATGCGTAATCTATACGGGCGACAGGGATTATCTGCAATTAGTGAGGGAAGATGTCACGGTTATCATCGCGGGGAACAAAGGCGACAAGAAATACACCCCCGAAACGCTGATTGCCGAATATGGGCTGACACCACAGCAAATGCTTGAACTCAAATCCGTAATGGGGGATACATCAGACAATATCCCTGGGATTGTCGGTATCGGTGAAAAGACGGCAATACCGCTCATTCGCAAGTACGGTACACTCGAAAACATATACGCGCACATAGACGACCTGACAATCCCCGATGAAATCAAGGGCGACAAAAAAATAGGCAAAGCCGCTCTCGAAAAAATACGCAATGGGCGGCAAAGCGCGGAAATGAGCCGCGAGTTGGGGCGTATCAGATTAGACGCGCCGACAACGGACAATATACACGACTATTTGGTTACGGAGGACAAGCGCAATGAGGAAGCCTTGACAACTGTCCTTACCGAACTTGAAATGTACGCCGCACTCGCCAAAATACGCGAATGGTTACGCGTGGGTAACAAAACTCCACTCGAAACGGGCAGTGATAATCCAGAAAACAGCGGCAAGGAAGTATTCACCCCGGCAGACAAGGAAACGGAACTCGCCGCGTATATACTTGACGGTAACACCCGTTATTCGGGGGCGGCAAAGGACAAACTACTTGCGGATATAAAGAAATACGGGGCAGGGGAGTTGTTATATAATGTAGAGTTGCCCCTGTCTGACATACTCACGGAAATGGAACGGTCAGGCGTTCGCGTGGACACCGCCGCATTAACCGCGTTCGGCGAGGAATTGAAAGCAAGCATTGCCGAACTCGAAAAGGCGGCGTATATGTATTGCGGCGAGGAATTTAACCTTAACTCGCCCAAGCAACTCGGTGAAATACTGTTTGGGAAGTTAGGGATACCCTTACCCGCGAACACAAAGAAAACCAAGACAGGCAACTACACGACAGACGCGGAAACACTCGAAAAAATATCGGACAGTCACCCCGCATTGCCCGTGATAATAAACTACCGAACGGTTAATAAATTGTACTCGACCTATGTAGTCGGGCTACTCGCGGCAATCGGTGCGGACGGGCGAATACACACGACATATCGGCAGACAGAAACCCGTACGGGGAGGTTGTCATCGGTTGAACCGAACTTGCAGAATATTCCTGTACGCACGGAACTCGGCAAGCAGTTTCGGAAGTTTTTTATAGCGGACACTGAACGCGTGTTAGTGGGTGGAGACTACTCGCAGATTGAACTCCGCGTCTTGGCGCACTTGTCGGGTGACGAGAATTTAATAAAGGCATTCAAAGACGACGAGGACATACACACGATAACGGCGGCACAAGTATTCGGGGTTGCCCCCGACTTTGTAACCTCCGAATTACGCCGCCGAGCAAAGGCGGTCAACTTCGGGATAATATACGGCATCGGCGCGTTCTCGCTCGCAAAGGATATTGGTGTGCCCGTCTACGAGGCGAAGCGGTATATTGAAGGGTATCTGTCGCATTACAAAGGCATTGACGCGTATATGAAAAACGTAGTGGACACTGCGATTAAAACGGGATATTCCGTGACAATGTTCGGCAGACGGCGCGGTATTCCCGAACTGCACGGAGCGAACAGGAATATACAAGCCCTCGGCAAGCGCATTGCGCAGAACGCGCCGATACAAGGCACGGCGGCGGATATTATCAAATTCGCAATGGTAGCGGTACACAAGGCATTATCGGTTGTGCCGTCCGCACGACTGATACTCCAAATCCACGATGAGTTAATCGTGGAGTGTGACAATGCGGACAGGGAAGTGGTGTCCGAACTCTTAAAACGGGAAATGGAAAACGCTGTGCAGTTATCCGTTCCGCTCACTGTTGACGTTAAATCGGGATTGTCGTGGTATGAGTGCCACTAACGAGTAGCGTTTTGTCTACCAAGCAGATATGTCATATCTGCTTGGTAGATTGAAATTTATTACTTGCTTTTCAGAAAAAACCGCAATTTAGTGATTGAAATAATACGGACAAGTGGTATAATAAAGATTGTAAATTTGGTAAAAAACTAAGCGGAGGTAATACTACACAATGGCGATTAAAAAATCGGCTGTGCCGTTCGCGGGGACGGTGGAACAAGAGCGGAAATTACTCGACTATATAGACGAGCATAAATCCGCCAGCGGTTCGCTTATGCGGATATTGCAGGAGGCGCAGGGGATTTACGGTTATCTGCCTATTGAAGTGCAGAAACTGATTGCGGAGGAACTTAACGTGCCGCTTGAAAAAGTGTACGGCGTGGTTACGTTCTACTCGCAGTTCTCCCTTAACCCGAAAGGCAAATACAAAATATCGGTTTGCCTTGGTACGGCTTGTTATGTTAAGGGTTCGGGCGGTATCTTCGAGAAGTTGCAGAAGAAACTCGCCATACCGAACAAGGGTATTACCCCCGACGGCAAATTCTCCCTTGAAGACTGCCGCTGTATCGGCGCGTGTGGGCTTGCCCCTGTATTAACCGTCAATGACGACGTTTACGGACGTTTGACGGGCGATGAACTCGATGATATACTCGCGAAATACACCGCGTAATTTAACAGCCGCGTAATATGCGGCTATTTTGGTATGCAATGAATGAAATATCCCTTAACGTCCTTGATATAGCGGAAAACTCCGTCCGCGCACAGGCTAAGTTGATTGAGATTTACGTCGCCATAAATACTTCCGCCGATACCCTGACAATTACAGTCAAGGATAACGGCACGGGTATGGACGAGGCTACACTCGCAAAGGTATGCGACCCGTTTTTCACATCGCGTACTACTCGCGGAGTCGGGCTCGGTGTAAGTTTCTTCAAAGCCGCCGCGGAATTAACGGGGGGAAGTTTTTATATCAAATCCACCCTCGGCGTGGGTACCGAAACGTCCGCAACTTTCGTGTTGTCGTCAATCGACAGAATGCCGCTCGGTAATATATCCGAAACGATATTTACACTCGCGGTGTTTAACGAAACAGGTGCGGAATTTTTGTACGAATACGAGGCGGACGGGACGAAATTCTCGCTTGATACTCGGGAGTTTAAGGCGGTTCTCGAAACGGATACGCTGAATATCCCCGATGTGTCCGCTTATGTTAAGGAATATCTGACTGAGAATACCGAAGAAGTAAATGAAAAAATAAGAGGATTGGTTTTATGAAATCACTCGAAGAACTTAAAGCGATTAAGGCGAAGATGCAAGGGCAAGTCGGCATTCGCGAAAATGCCGAGGACGGTATCCGCGTTGTAGTGGGTATGGCTACTTGCGGTATCGCGGCAGGCGCGCGCCCCGTACTCGCCGCGTTTGCGGACGGCGTACAAAGCAAGGGTATCAAAAATGTATCCGTTACTCAGACCGGCTGTATCGGGCTGTGTCAGTACGAGCCTATTGTGGAGATATACGCGCCCGGCAAGGAAAAAGTAACGTATATTAAGGTAGATGCCAAAATGGCTAACGAAATTGTTGACAAGCACCTCGTTCGCGGCACAGTAGTAGACGAATACACTATCGGCACTTCCAAACTCGCGGAATAATCGAAAGTATTTTGAAAGGATAATATAAATGTATCGTTCAAGCGTTTTAATCTGCGGAGGTACGGGCTGTACAAGTTCGGGGAGCGCGGAAATCAGAACTGCCCTTGAAACGGAAATTAAAAAGCAAGGGCTTGAAAAAGAAGTCAATGTAATCGGCACTGGCTGTTTCGGCTTGTGCGCGCTCGGACCGATTATGGTCGTGTATCCCGAAGGTTCGTTTTACTCGATGGTAAACGTATCGGATATACCCGAAATCGTTTCGGAGCATTTACTCAAAGGGCGTGTTGTTACACGGCTCTTATATGATGAAACTGTCGGCGAAAAAGGCGAAGTTAAGGGTCTTAAAGATACCAACTTCTACAAAAAGCAACGCCGTGTCGCACTCCGTAACTGCGGTGTAATCAACCCCGAAAATATCGAGGAATACATCGGCGTGGACGGCTATCAGGCACTCGGCAAGGTGCTTACCGAAATGACACCCGACGGTGTTATTAAATTGATACTCGACAGCGGATTACGCGGTCGTGGCGGCGCGGGTTTCCCTACGGGGCGCAAATGGCAGTTGGCACGGACAATTATACCGAACGCCGACCAAAAATACGTTGCCTGTAATGCCGACGAGGGCGACCCCGGCGCATTTATGGATAGGTCAGTTTTAGAGGGCGACCCCCACGCCGTTATCGAGGCTATGGCAATCGCCGCTTACGCAATCGGCGCGAATAAGGGCTTCGTTTACGTCCGCGCGGAATACCCCATTGCGGTTAAACGTCTGCAAATCGCTATCGATCAAGCCAAAGAATATGGACTCCTCGGCAAGAATATTTTTGAATCGGGTTTCGACTTTGATTTGGAAATACGGCTCGGCGCGGGTGCATTCGTCTGCGGCGAGGAAACCGCATTGATGACATCTATCGAGGGCAACCGCGGTGAACCGCGCGTACGTCCCCCGTTCCCTGCGGAAGCCGGGTTATGGAAAAAACCTACTATCCTCAACAATGTGGAAACCTATGCGAATGTACCGCAGATTATACTCAACGGGGCGGAATGGTTCACCTCTATGGGTACTGAAAAATCGTCGGGCACAAAAGTATTCGCACTCGGCGGCAAGATAAACAATACAGGGCTTGTCGA
>JAISLG010000071.1 GCA_031260615.1 Oscillospiraceae bacterium
CTCCGTCTTGTCGATATGGGTGTGCAACCATACCTCGTCGCCTCGGCACTTATCGGTATTATCGCGCAACGGCTTGTGCGTATGCTGTGTCAGGAATGTAAAGAGGAATTTTACCTTGAAGACCCTGCCGAAATGCGGCTCCTCGGCGTGGAAGAACCAACCTATATTTTCAAAGCGCGTAAGGGCGGTTGCAAGGCTTGCGGCGGCACGGGTTACAAGGGGCGTACCGCTATCCACGAAGTGTTGATTGCGCAGTACAATGTCAAGGAGATTGTCGTACACGGCGGTACAACCGCCGACATCAAAGAACAGGCAGTCAAGAACGGTACTAAGTTGCTCCGCGACAACGTGGCGGACCTCGTAATTGATGGCAAATCCACTATGGAAGAACTGATTAAGGCAACGTACTCCATTTAACGGGTAGTACAGGTAAAATATGAACGTAAAGCAACCGCTTGTATCCGTTATGACACCGATGTACAATGTCGAAAATTACCTTGAACGAACCCTCGACAGCCTTGCGAACCAAACGTATCCAAACTGCGAGTTTATACTGTGCGATGACGGGAGTACGGACGATACCCTGTTAATCGCCCAATCGTTCGCGGACAATGACCCACGTTTTGTGGTATTACAACACGCCGAGAATCGCGGCAACGGTGCGGGGCAAAATACTTGTCTTAACTACGCGCTCGACCCGAACCGCGAATACAAACCGAAGTATATTGCGTTTTGCGACCACGATGATATAATGCACTCCGATTTAATCGAACACTGTGTCGGGAAAATGCAAACTCACGATGTTCAAACCGCTGAAATGTTGTTGCTTAATTACTGTACTGCTGATGTCCATTTTGAAAACACTCCGCCTATGCCGATACCGTTCGACTTGTCGGGCGGCAAATTGTTTTCCGCACAGAACGATGCCACCCTTGTAATGTTCCCGCCGCCGCCCTGGGCAAAGTTCTATGACGCGGACTTCATACGCAAAAATAATATCCGTTTCACCGAAAACAAGGGGTTACAATACCCCGATATAGGGTGGGGGATAAAATGCGCGGCGTTCTGCCGTTATTACGCTTACACGCCGAATGTGCTTTATACCCATTTTGTAAATCGCGCGAAAAGTATATCTACCCAAAATTCATTGACATCTACGATACTTAATGAGTATTACCCGTTACAAGAATTTTTCTCCGAATACAATTTGCACGGCACTGTCACCTCTGTCGCGAACGCGTTCCACGCGTTTACTTTTTATTATGGGGAATATTTACAGGGCGAGAGGAATTTACAGGAAGCCACCCTCTTTGCAAAGTATTTTTCAAACGAGATTGCGTTCGGCAACTTTGACGAGGCGGTGCTTAGGGCGGCGATAGCCGAAACTAAATTACCATTCGTCATTACCGCCGATACCATTGATTCGTATGTTGATTATATGACAGGCTTAAAAAAACAACTGTAAAACGCGGTGCGTACCGCGCAAGTATTATTGTGAGTGACTATGATAGGATTGTATGTCCATATCCCGTTTTGCGAGAGCAAATGCCCGTACTGTGATTTTTATTCTGTGCCGTTTAACGCGGACACAGCGTATCAATACGCGGACGCGGTAATCCGCAATATCAAGCATTTTAACGAGCGGTACGACTCCGTGTATTTTGGGGGCGGCACGCCGATGCTGATGTGGGAGGATATAACACGGATACTCGCGGCGACGCGAGTTAAAAGCGGCGCGGAGGTAACAGTCGAGGCGAACCCCCGTACCGTCAGCGGAATTGCAGTGCAAGAACTCCGCGACAGTGGCGTGAACCGCATATCCGTCGGAGCGCAATCCTTTGTCGTGTCGGAACTCCGTACCCTTGGGCGCGCACATTCCCCTGATGAAATCGGCACAGCCGTCAAGACAATATACGACAACGGCATAACAAACATCTCCGCCGATATTATGCTCGGTATCCCTCGTCAATCGGACGGCACACTCAAACGTACTCTTAAAATGCTCGGCGACTTACCGCTTGCCCACGTTTCCGCGTATATGCTTAAAATAGAACCCGGGACACCATACCACAAAGACGGCATAACAGGCGCGGACGAGGAAACTATGCGGAGTTTGTACCTACTCACTGTCGACACCCTGAAAGCGCAGGGATACACGCAATACGAAATCAGCAACTTCGCGAAAACAGGGTTTGAATGTGAGCATAACCTCAAATACTGGCGGTGTCAGGAATACCTCGGTATCGGAGCATCCGCGCACTCGTATTATAAAGGCAAACGGTTTAACATATCCCCGAATATCCGCCGTTTCATAAGGGACGATACCGCTGAGGTAATAAGCACGGACGATACTCCCGGCACGTTCGAGGAAATCGCAATGCTCAAACTCCGCCTGTCCGAGGGTATGACATTCGCCGAATGTGACGAACACGGGATTGATAAGAAAACTATGCTCGAACGGGTTAAACTTATTCCGAAAGAATATCTGAATATCACGCCGAACGCGATTGCGCTTACGAAACTTGGGTTTCTCGTCAGCAACGAGATTATAGGTAAGTTGGCGCTCGGGTACTAATTACGAAAGGCAACTTTATTCAATAAAGTTGCCTTTTTGTTGTAGTCTTTTCGTCACTGTCCAAGTTGTTGTTATTTTTATTTTGTCGGCTGTTTTTTCTTTTGAATTTACACCACTTGGTTATATTATAACCAGTGGAGTACCCAAATATTTTTTTTGCACTGATTTATTCTAAAAAAACAAATGCGTAGGCATTTGTTATAAATCCCTACGCATACTCATACTCAAACTGCTATCGTTGGTGGCGTTGGTGGAGGTGGTGG
>JAISLG010000096.1 GCA_031260615.1 Oscillospiraceae bacterium
TGGCCGCCCGTCACATAAAATTGCGGCAAAACGCCATTGTTGTTTACACTTTTCTTTGTTAAAAAATTAGGAACGTGCTGTTTTTGAAGTCTGGCATCGCCTTTGTAACGCTCGTTGGCAAGGATATATCACATTTTGATGCCATTTCACTTTGCCTGCTGGCGTGGATATTCCCATTCCTGTGAGAATATTGGCGATTGCATACGCCGTCTTACCCTCCATATACAGCTTGTAAATCAACCGCACGACTTCCGCTTGCTCAGGCACAATTTGCGGCGCGCCGTCCTCTCCCTTTTCGTAGCCGAGGAACACGCTGTACGGCATGGCGTATTTGCCCTCGGAAAAGTTGTGCCGAACGCTCCACCTCGCAATTATTGACCGAGAAACTTTCGAGATTGTTCAGCGAATTCGGAGCGGGCGGCACAGAATGACAAAGATGGGCGATATGGGGCCCTTGAATGGCCTCTTGTTTTGCGATACTTGCGGTCATAAACTTTATCTTTCCAGAGCGGCGGCGAACAGGCAATACCAGTATTTCGTCTGCGGAAACTACCGCACAATGACGAAAAACTGTACGAACCACAACATTCGCACCGATACGATTGAAAAAATCATACTGAACGATATACGACGAGTGGTGGCACAGGTGGTTGGTCGCGAAAAGGAGTTTGTCGAAACGCTCACGAAGGCAAACAAAAAAGAAACAGAGCAAAATCTCCGCAAGGCAAAAGCAGAGCTTACAAAAGCTGAAAACCGTATAACCGCCCTCGACAGAATAATCCGTAAACTTTACGAGGACAATTTGAACGAGAAACTGAGCGATGAGCGTTTCGCCAGTATGCTTGCCGATTACGAAACGGAGCAAGCGGAACTAAAGGAAAAGGTAGTTGAACTCAAATCAACGATAGACGAAGTTCGAGAGCAAAACGCCAACACCGACAAGTTCATAAGACTGGTTAAGCAACACACCGAAATACCGGAATTGACTGGAGAACTTGTGAGGGAATTTATCGAGCGTGTCGAGGTGGGGCAAGGCGAATGGGTTGACTGCAAGATACGAGGGAAGAAACGTCAGACCATAACAATCACATATAACTATGTCGGTGTCCTGCCGAGCCTTGAAGAATAGCGGGTGAAAATGTGGAAGTTACATTTTCAACCGCATATTTTTTGCGCTAAAAGATTTATCCTTATCATCGAGTTAAATACTCCTTTGTAATAGGGGAGGTTTGTGTTGTACAAACAGCACAAAAAAATCACCCAAAACACATAAAAATTATACATAATACAGAAAACGCACTTGTTATTGAATTTTCGGGGGAAATAGTGTAGTATAAATGGGTAGATATTAAGAGTGGTATCTATGATATTATAATGGAGGTACATACCTTTGAAAGACAAGGTTAAAGGCATATCCGCCACGCGCAAGTCGAAGCGTATTGTCGCCGCGCTCGCGTCTGTCGTGGTTGCCGCAAGTGCGGTTATTGCGCCGAGTTTGAGCGGTAACAATGAAATTAAATCCAATGCCGCAGATACGGGGTTGGTAAAATATTCCGCCGCCGCAAACAGCGGACTCAAAAACGTAATGTATTACGGCGATTGGGCAATTTGGGCAGGGCAAGGTAACTTCTACCCCTCCGCCCTCTCCGCCGATGTCCTAACCCACCTAAACTTCGCCTTTATCGACTTCGATATTGACGGGAATGTGTTCTTCTGTGACCCGAGTTCCGCGAATGGCGCACCGATGGATACACTCACCTCCTCCGATGGGTGGATTGACGGGCGTATCCCTTACTCCGCTACAAACGCAGGTATTCTCCCCGCGTTTAACGATATTCGCGCCGCGTATCCGAACCTCCGTTTCGGATTCTCCGTTGGCGGTTGGTCGAAATGTTTGGAATTCACTCCCGTTGCGAGAGATGATGCCAAACGCGCTAAGTTGGTCGAGAATTTAATCGGCTTGATGCGCGGTTACGGCGCGAACTTTATCGACATCGACTGGGAATACCCCGGCTCGCGCCGTGAGGCTGACCTCAAAGATAACCGTAACGATGAGGGTACCCCTTACGCAAACGCGAAAGACGGCGTGTACTTCGTTGACCTCCTCAAAGATATAAAAGCCGCTCAAAATAAACTCTCCCTCGAAACTGGTGAGGTTTATGAACTCTCTGCCGCACTCCCCTCTACAAGTACAGGATTTATGAAAGGCGCGCAAGGTTTCCTCCCCGATGAGGTTCTCAAAACCGCGTACGCTAACCCCGACGCGCTCCCGAACCCGACTGTAAAATACGGCTCGCAACAGGGCTCAACCCAAATTGAGTCTATGACACTCGACTTGACAGACGACCCCACCGACCCCACCAAAATTACCGCTACCAAAGAACAATGGTCGGAAGCCGCTGAACAATACGTTCACGGGATATTCGATACGCTCGACTACGGCAACCTTATGACTTACGATATGCGCGGCGCGTTCGATAATACGAGCGGACACCAGTCCCCCCTCTATCCGCACCCGTTGAGTGACTACGATGATTGCGAAATCCAGAATATCGGTGGCAAGGATATTAACGAGGCGGCAGAAAAGAATTTCTCGTCCGATGAACTCGTGCAGTTCCTCCTCGCGTCTGATAGGGACAGTGTCGGCAACCTCTTGAAGTATACTACCAAAACCGCTGTCAACAGCAAAAAAATACTCCTCGGCGTCTGCATTTATACGCGCGGCTGGCACGATGTGAATAGCAAGTCAACCTATAAAAATGCTAAGTACCCCGGGTTGTTCCAACTCGCGGCGGCAACAAACCCCGAAAGCCCCGGTGAAGTCGGCGCGAAACCCGCTACTCCCCCCACTAACGGCGACGGCGGTTGGGCAACAGGCGTTTACGGTTACCGCCAAATTACCGAGCAGAGCGGCGCGGGCGGCGAAAAAGGCGAATTAACCAACCGTGTGTTAAAGAAAGAATACCCCGATGTAGAATTCTACTGGGACGATGTAGCACAAGCAGGTTACCTCTACGGCAAAACAAGCGGCGCATTCTTCACCTACGATGAGGAAAAAGCAATCGCCGCAAAAGCCGCCTATATCAAAAAATTCAACCTCGGCGGTATGATTTCGTGGCAAGCATCGAACGATTCCAAAGGCAGCACAGGTAAATATGACTTCGTAACACGCACAATCAAAGACGAGTTGTGGGGCAAAAGCACCAATTTGCAGGGCTTTATCGCTCCTACCCCCGATTTCAGCAGCGTTGATGTCCAGATAACTTACCCTTACGGCGAGAACTATCCCCCCGCACTTTCGATTACGGCAACCACGCGCAACGTAACCGCGCCCGTTATCGAACACTATTTCCCGCAAGCGGGTACTCCGTATATGAACTCGAACGCGCTTTGGTTCGCACAGCGTTACGGCTCAACCATATTCAACCCGACTTACACCATAACATTTAAGGGTACTGCTCCCGCGTTCCAAGCACCTCAGGGCGGTACAATCAGTACAAGCGGCAATGTAACTACCATTACAATCAAGGACCAATGGGCAGGCTATATCCCGAACGGGCAAGGTTCAACCGCGCTTGAAACGCAACACGCATTCAGTTTATCCGCTTATGACGCAAAATTATCCCTTGACGACATCGAAAGCATATACGTTTCACAGGTGCTGTACTATAATAAAGGTAACAAAGGTCAGAACTTCCTCCTGTACAGCAAT
Source organism: Oscillospiraceae bacterium (assembly GCA_031260615.1). GTDB lineage: Bacteria > Bacillota > Clostridia > Oscillospirales > Ruminococcaceae > Ruminiclostridium_E. The sequence goes on from JAISLG010000096.1 coordinate 3,713, forward strand.
GACACCGCTCCGAAAAAAATTCCAATCGAGGCGGCAGAAATAAACGGTATAGAACCGAACTATTACTACGGCACCGACCCCAAGAGTGTGCAACCCGTGCCGACTTCCGTAATCGTTGACGGAAAGGAACTCAAAGAGGGTACGGATTACACCGCCAAGTATGAATTCACTATCGGCGGAACGACCTCGGACGATTCCAAGGCTGGCGCAGGCTATCTTATCCTCACAGGTATCGGCAACTACACGGGCGAAAAGGTAGTATCATATTCGCTCAACGCATACGAGGACGCATTAGATGACGGCGGCGTACCGGGCGACAAACCCGTTACCACCGCGACCACGAAAAAGCCGACTACTACCACTACTACCAACGAGCCGAGCAGTACAGACGTGAGTGACACCGCAACAAGCGGCGATGATACGGGTGAAACCACCACGGTCAGTTCACGCACTAATAACACTTCTCGGACTAATGCAAGCAGTGATACTGCTAATACGACGGGTAGTGTAACAACAGGTAACAGCCGCACAACTAATAATTCTCGTACCACGGCAAGCGGCACAACCACTGCCACGGACGAACCGAGCAGTACCACAACGAGCAAGACTACCGCTACAACGGGTCGTGGCTCATCGGCGACTACTACGGCGAAACCGACAGCGGCTACTACCAAAGAACCGTCACAGGGTGATTTCTATTACTACGGCGATGCGAACCTCGATAGACAGGTTGATATACTCGATGTGGTAATTATACAGGCAATCATCGTAACCCCAGGTAGTTA
>JAISLG010000120.1 GCA_031260615.1 Oscillospiraceae bacterium
ATGTAGAGGAACTAAGAGAAGTTTTGATGGCATTGCCGCTACTATACAAATTTGATGTTGTCGGGTTTGAGTTTATAAACAATGCCGCGCTGAAAGAGCATATCGAAACGGTCGGGCAACCTTTATATTAAAATAATTTAATTACAGGTAAAATGGAACTATCTAAAACATATTCGCCGCACGAGTTTGAGGACAGGATATACGCGAAATGGGTTGCGTCTGGCGCGTTCACCGCGAACCCCGATAATGTACTGTCAGGGGCGAAAAAGCCCTATACTATCGTGATACCGCCCCCGAATATCACGGGGCAACTCCACGTTGGACACGCGTTTAATAATACCTTGCAGGATATTATTATCCGCGTCAAGCGTATGCAAGGATATGAAACACTATGGCTCCCCGGAACTGACCACGCCAGTATCGCTACCGAAAGTAAAATTGTCGCCGCAATGGCGGAGGAAGGGCTTACCAAAGAGAGTATCGGGCGCGAAGAGTTCCTTAAACGCGCTTGGGATTGGAAAGTAAAATACGGCGGTCGGATTATCGGGCAACTCAAAAAACTCGGCAGTTCGTGCGATTGGTCGCGTGAACGGTTCACTATGGACGAGGGTTGTTCACGCGCCGTGCAGAAAGTATTTGTCGAACTGTATAATAAACAACAAATATATCGCGGTGTCCGCATAGTCAACTGGTGTCCGAAATGCCGTACCTCTATTTCCGATGTCGAAGTCGAGTTTGAAGAACAACAAGGGAATTTTTGGCATATATCATACCCGCTTAAAGACGGCTCGGGCAGTTTAATAATCGCCACTACACGTCCCGAAACTATGCTCGGCGACACCGCCGTTGCAGTAAACCCCGACGACCCCCGTTACTCCGCGCTTGTCGGGAAAACCCTCGTATTGCCCCTTATCAACCGCGAAATACCAATTGTCGCGGACAGTTACGTTGACAAGGAATTTGGTACGGGTGCAGTTAAAATTACCCCCGCGCACGACCCGAATGACTTTGAAGTCGGCGTTCGGCACAGCCTGCCCGTTATCCGCGTTATGGACGACGGCGGCGCAATGAATGAAAATGCCGGCGTGTATCAGGGGCTTGACAGATACAAGGCGCGTAAGAAAATTGTCGCCGATTTGGACGAACTCGGATTGCTTGTAAAAGTCGAACCGCATACCCATAATGTCGGAACGTGTCAACGGTGCGGTACTACTGTTGAGCCGACCGCGAGCCGTCAATGGTTTGTTAAAATGGACGAACTCGCAAAACCCGCAATCGATATTGTTAAAACGGGTGAATTAAAATACGTCCCGAAACGATTCGAGAATATGTACCTCGCGTGGATGGAAAATATCCGCGATTGGTGCGTGTCAAGGCAACTATGGTGGGGGCATCGGATACCCGCGTATTACTGCGACAAGTGCGGTGAAACTGTTGTGTCCGAAACAGAAGTACATTCTTGCCCGAAATGCGGCGGCAATGTTACGCAAGACCCCGACACGCTCGATACTTGGTTTTCAAGCGCGTTGTGGCCTTTTTCGACACTCGGATACCCCGACACGGAGAGTAAGGACTACAAAGCATTCTATCCCACACAGACACTCGTAACAGGTTTCGATATAATACCCTTTTGGGTCGCGAGAATGATATTCAGCGGGCTCGCATATACAGGTAAAAAGCCGTTCGACGCCGTGATAATACACGGGATTATCCGCGATGCGCAAGGTCGGAAGATGTCGAAAACTCTTGGGAACGGAATCGACCCCCTCGAAGTAATCGACAAATTCGGGGCGGACGCGTTACGGCTCGCCGTCGTAATCGGGATTGCTCCGGGCAATGATACGCGGTGGACGGACGATAAGATACTTTACGCGCGTAACTTTGTCAATAAATTGTGGAACGCAAGCCGATATTTGCTCCTCAACCTCACGGGTGAGGAAACGGGGATACTACCCGTTTCCCTCGAACCAGAGGATAAGTGGCTGATTACGTCACTACACGGGGTAATCGCGACTGTTACCGAGAATATCGAGAACTTCGACATCGGTGTGGCAATCGGTAATTTAATCGACTTTTTCTGGAAAGCATTCTGCGACGACTACGTTGAATTGACGAAAACGCGCATAACTACCGATATAAATGTGCGTAATGTGTTGACTTACGCGCTGTCCGTGTTCCTTAAATTATTCCACCCGTTTATCCCGTTCGTTACTGAGGAAATTTACTCCGCACTCCCGAATGTGCAGGGTAAGTTGCTTATTACAAGCGAATACCCGACTGTGGATAAGGAACTAATACTGCGCATAGCGGATGAACAAACAGGGCTTTTCGGGCAAGTGCTTGAAAGCATTACCGCTATCCGCAAACTCCGCAAAGAAAAGGATATTCCCGACAAGGCAAAGGTGAATATCGAAATCGAAACACCGCACACCGCTCTGTTTGAATACTCGGCGAAATTCTTCGTTAAACTGTGCAACGCGGAGAGTGTGATAATATCCGACAAAGTTGACGAGCAAGGCAAGACAGTAACGGTTTGCCTCGACCAGCGCATTTTTATACCGTCAGGGGAACTATTCGACAAAGAAAAAGAACTCGCACGCCTCAACAAGGAACTCGCGAAAGTGTCGAAAGAAATAGAATTCTCTGAGAATAAACTAAATAACCCGAACTTTATCGCAAAGGCTCCCGAACAGCAAGTTGCCGCTGAAAAAGAACGATACGCAAAGAATTTAGAGAAAAAAGACACCATACAAAAATCATTACACGCTATACAGTAACCAAACGGGGACGAGGGGGAGTATGCATTTTATGTGTTTGTTGCCCTTTGTGTATATTAAATAGGAGAATAGGAAATGGAATTTACCCAATTATTTACCGCAGTCCGCGAGCGGTTGTTTAATATCGACAGGTCGAAAATAGACGATAACTTTGCAGTCCAAGTTACACTTACGGGCGACGGCGGAGGGGTATTCTATGTCGCCAACAGGCGCGGCGAATATGCCGTTGAACCATACGATTACCGTGACCGCGACGGCGGTATAACCCTCGATGCCAAACTATTTGTCGATATTACTACTGACAAGGCGAATTCCGAACTCGCCCTCGCAACGGGTAAAATCAAAATAGAGGGCAACCCCTCCGCGCTCCTCGGTGTACTCAAAGCCGCAAAACAATCCGTTAAAGCGGAAGCGAAAGCCGAAAAACAAGCCGAAAAGCAAGCGGATAAGCAAGCCAAAAAGAAATAAAGGCAAAATGAAAACACTCTTAAAACAAATATGCAAAGCCCACGAACCGCAAGGGGTAATCCTCGAACGGTTGGCGGAGTATTACCCCGACGCGCGTATCGACACGGCGGGGAATATTATAGGCGGCGGTGCAAATAATATTAACACGATACTGACCGCGCATTACGACCGTGTCGGGTTTATCGTCAACTATATCGACGGCGACTTTGCGCGATTAACTCCGCTCGGAGGGCTTGACGCGCGTGTACTCCCCGCACAGATAGTCGATATTGTCGGTGCGGACGGGATATACACCGCGGTAATTTGCGCTACGCCGCCGCATTTGTCGGGCGACAAAGCCGATAAACCCATTGAATTAAATGACGGGGTGTGGGCGGACGTATTGTCGGGGACAGACCATATCAAACTCGGCGACAAAGCGTACTTCAAACCGCAATTCAATACACTGCTCGGGAGTAAAGTCACGGGTACCGCGCTCGATAACGCGGCTGGCGTCGCCGCAATATTCGGTGTGCTTGAAGAATTAACACTCATACAAAAAGCGTCAACCAAGGTAATATTCACCGTGCAAGAGGAACTCGGCGAGCGCGGAGCGGAAATTGCGTTCTACAACGAATATGCGGAAAACGCGACCGCAATCGTGTTCGATACAACATTCGGCGCGGATAAAAATAACGATAAGACACAGACATTCGCACTCGGAAAGGGCGCGGCTGTCGGAATATCCCCCATACTCGACCAAAATACAAGCATATCCGACAAATACCAAACCGAAGTAATGAACGGCAAAACAGGCACAGACGCGGATATAATCTCGTCAACAAAGGGCGGAATCCGCACCAAACTAATATCCATTCCGCTCCGAAATATGCACACGCCTGTGGAAGTCGTTGACATTAAAGACATTGAAAGCGCGGTAGAATACACGTTGGAGGTATTAGGTGAGTAATTTAATACGCAAGGTCTACCCCAACGGGAATGAAGTTATTTTCGTGGACAACGGCGAAGTCGGGGCGAATGTAGTCGCGTTTTTCGCGCATAAGGACGAAGTGCGGTTTATTGTTAATTACATCGACGACAGCGGATTTTTGCGCCTGTCAACAGTGGGGGGAATATCGCCGTCCGTGATTTACGGGCGTATCCTCCAAAACGATAAAATACGCGGCGTAGTCGGGGCAAAGCCAAAGCATTTGCTCGAAACAGCCGACAAGGAAAAATACCCGAAACATATATGGCTCGACATTGGCGCGGAAAACAAGGACGAGGCGGCAAAATATGCCCCCCTCGGGAGTATATTTTACTTTGACAAATTGTTTCAGAAAGTCGGTAATAAAACGGGCGGAAAGTTGCTTGCAAAGGCAATAGACGACCGTATCGGCTGTGAGATTATCGCGGAGTTAGTCGAGAAGGATATGCCGTACAGTTTTTGGGCAGTGTTTACGAATAACGAGGAAATCGGCTGTATCGGCGGAAAAATGGCACTCGACAATATATCCGCGCTCGCGGAGAAACACGGATTGCCGAACCCGAATATCGCAGTGGTTATCGAATCCACGACAGCGGCGGACATTCCCGATGTAACGGGGGCGGAACGGGTATGTGAACTCGGCAAAGGCGCGGTTGTATCGTATATGGATAGAGGTACACTATACGACAAGAAGTTATACGACCAAATCAAGAATATTGCACATCAAAACAACATTGCGGTACAGACGAAAACCCTGATAGCAGGTGGGAATGATGCCTCACAAATACACAAATCGCGCGGCGGAATCCGCACAGCAGCGGTAAGTATCCCAACCCGTTACCTCCACAGCCCCGCGAGTGTCGCGGATATGCGTGATATTGACTCGGTGTCTGCACTTGCCGAGAAGTTAGTTAGTTTAGTATAAGAATTAGTATAGAATTAAGTATAAGAAAAATTATTATCGGGTAAAATGATAAGAGAAATACAATCGGGCAAGGTAATGTCATCTTACATAGCGAAGATGAAAGGCTCGGATAATATATACGCACAGAAGATAATTGCACTACACAAAACGTATGAAACAGGCAATCCGATTTGTCATTTTTACACGCAGTTGAATGACTACGCGGAGGAGGCGGTGCTGATTGCGAGAATTGGCGCGGAGTTTTCCCTTGCGAGGTTGAATATTGATATGCCCGTGTATGTGGAAGTTGACGATGATGATTTATATGCTCCACCGAAGTACAATGAGGCGGAGTATTGTGAGGCGAACTACCCTGAACTTGCGGCGTTTTTGTATATGTTGAATGCGCGTACGGTGTTCCTGTCGGCGGAGATGATGGAGGGGCTTGAACAGCATATTAAGGGGAAGTTTTTATACAACTGCCTTATGGAATACTCGGGCGACGAGGTACGGAACTTATCGACAGCGACACAGGTTATATCGGAAAAGAACCCCGACAAATTCCCACTCGACAAGATATACGAGATATTAAAAGACGATTTTATAATCGACAGGCAAATGTGGCTTGCTGACGTATCGCACCGTGTACGCCACGGTATATCAACCGTGTATTTATACAACAATGTATCGACGGCGACCGTACTATTCGATAACGAGAATATCGTATACCTGACACAGGTATGCACCCGCTCCGACAAGCGCGGTAATGGTTTCGCGAAGCAACTACTCACGGAGGTATGCGGATATTACAAATCGCAGAAGCGTAAAGTATTACTTGTATGCCGCCCCGAGAAAGCGGACTACTATATATCAATCGGGTTCAAGCACGTTGGACGCGCGGCGAACATATATGAGATAACATCAGGCGGCTGATATAGGCAACACAGGGGCAAGGGGCAAGGGGCAAGGGGCAAGGGGCAAGGGGCAAGGGGCAGGCACAACACAGGGACAACACAGGGGCAACACAGGGGCAACGAATGGCACAAATATAACCCGAGGGACGCTGCCCTTCGGGTTATATTTGTAATCTCACGTTGCCACTGTATTGCCTGTATTGCCTGTATTGCCTGTATTGCCTATATGCTTACCCCGCCGCCGCCGTTGTTGTCGTTTTGGTTGTTGATGTCGTTTTGGTAGTTGTTGTCGTCGTTGCCGTAATCCCCGAGCGGATTCGGCCCGTACTTGTTGCCGCCAGGCTTGCTTTTGGTTACATAGCATACAAAGAGGAATATCCCGTACGCAAACGAAAACAGCGAGCCGACGGTCGATATTGCAATTACGCGGCTTGCCGCGCCGTCTGCGTTGTTTTCCATATATTTGGTAACTTTGTCCGAGAGTTCGGTTGTGTCAATGTCAGCGACTTCCGAAGCGGACAGGGCGTTTTGAAAATAGTCGTAGAGTGTCGGGTCTTTGTCTTTGACTTCACTTATTAGTTGAAATACAAAGACGATTGTCAGCACGCAGATTAAGGCGGTTATTAAAATTTGGAACAGAAAAACAAAACCGCTCTTACCCGTGTCGTGTAACCGCCGTACGGTTACGCAAATCATAGACGGGAGGAGGACAAGGCTGAGTATGCTGATTATACTGCCGATAAGCGCGTTGCTCATAGTAACCGAACTTGCTATCGAGCCGACAATGGCATAGATAATGGCATAACTCCAAAATTCATACCGCTGTGCGCGCCCCTTGAAATGCGGATTCTTAAACGCTTTCAAAAACCAATGGAATACATTTTTGGATTCCGGTTTGATTGCTGTGTTTGGCATAGTTACCTCTTTTTTATTAGTTGTTTTTTCATTTGGGTGCGATGGAATGTTTTAGGTTGGCTACAAAGTCAATACGCCGCCGTACCTCCGTGCATATCTTATCTGTCCGTTCGGGCGTTTCGGCGGTTAATTCGTTTTTCTCCAACAGTTCCGATATGCAGTCCGTAAAGTAATCTAACTTCGTTTCGTCAAACCAAGAAAGATTTTTCACAAGTTTAATCTGTTCACTGTGCGTGGGTAAAAACGGCTTGCTAATATCATTCGCGGTGTGCGGATTGTATACATTATGCCAAAGAATACCGCCATTGTCAAATATGGGCGACATACTTTGCCATTCAAGCGTATCCGCGTTCCGTATCGCGCCGAAATTCCGATAATGTCTGTCCGAATTGGCAAGAATATAGTCGACAACTAACATTTTTTCTGTGTCGGCACGGGCATTTTTAATGCCGAGTTTTTCCGCGCAAAATATAAAATGCTCGTATTCGGAAATGTCGTCGCTTTTGTCAAATAATTTTTTTATATAAAACGCGCTGATAAATTCGTTGTCCGCCGACAGAAAGTTAGGGCATAAACACAGATTATCGGGGGTCAGAGTATACGGGACGTGCGGTATATTTAACCGTTCGCAAAATTCACTCGCGATAACTTCATTATACGGTTCTTTAAAAAATGGCAAGTCGCCACCTTTTAATAAATACCGCACCTCGTTTTCGGATATTATCCACCGCTTTTTCAGGTTGCCGTCAGATGTATTGTCGGGAGAATTTGCGTTTATGTCGATATGCTTTGAGTCACCGCCGAATAATATTACCCCTATGTCACTCGTAAAATTGTTCTCAAAAAAGTTTATTTTGCTCCATTCAAGTCCGCTGTTTTCGGGGCGCACCCAGTAATGGTCAGATCGTGACAACCCAAAGCATTTTATTATCAACTGTTGTATCGTGACAA
>JAISLG010000122.1 GCA_031260615.1 Oscillospiraceae bacterium
GGGAAAAAATGCAAGGTATACTCCGAAAACTCCGTGCATTTGAAAGATGAAACTGACACGTCTGACAAAGCAAACGAACCCGACTATGTAGTACCCGATATAAGTATTGTATGCGACCGCAGTAAAATAAAAGACGACGGCATACACGGCGCACCCGACTTAATTGTTGAGATACTGTCTAAATCCACGGCAATCCACGATATTATCCGCAAGAAAGACTTGTACGAGCAACTCGGTGTACGCGAATACTGGATTGTATCCCCGTTTGATAAATCGGTTACTGTGTACTTGCTCAAAAACGGCAAATATGTTCAGGATAAGGTGTATTATGACGTTGCCGACCGCCCCGATATTACCATGGATACCGAAAAATACCCACCGTATATCACAACAAGCCTGTATGGCGACGACTTGAAAATATACCTTAAAGATGTATTCTTTGACTTGATTGATTAAGGGAGGGAACTATGGCAATACCTGTATTCGAGGACGAACGACCGTATGAGGTCATAAACGGGCAAATATACTATATGGCAATCCCGACAACGGCGCACCGTATTGTACAACGTCACCTCTCCACTCTGTTTGATAATTTTCTGCGCGGCAAAAAATGCCAAATGTTCTATGAACTCTCTGTTTTCTTGAATAACAACTCTGCCGAAAATAAAAACATCAACAAAAAAGGCAAAGAACCCGACTACCTTATCCCCGACATATTAGTCGTATGCGACCCCGAAAAAATACGCCGAAACGGCATATATGGCGCACCCGACTTAGTTATAGAGGTGTTGTCGCCCTCATCGGCAATACACGATATATTCCGCAAGAAAACCTTGTACGAGCAACTCGGTGTACGCGAATACTGGATTGTATCCCCGTATGAAACGTCAATTACTGTGTTTCTGTTTCAAAATGACGACAAGTATGATTCGGGCACAACATATTACGATGCTGACAAACCGCGTAACACTCCCTTAAACACCGCAACCTATACGCCATATATAACAACAAGCCTGTATGGTGACGACTTGAAAATATATATTAAAGACATCTTCGCTGATGTAGATTTGTTCGAGGAGATATAAAAGGATAACTATATGGAATTTATTGCCACCCGTACAAGTTACGGAAACGCACTCTGCGAATTAGCCGAGGAAATCGACAATATCGCGGTGCTCGACGCGGATTTGTCCGCCGCTACTATGACAAGCCTGTTCGCGAAAAAACACCCCGATAAGTTTTATAACTGCGGTATCGCTGAGCAAAATATGCTCGGTGTCGCAGCAGGACTTGCCGCATCGGGTAAACTTGTATTCGCGAGCAGTTTCGCAATGTTCGCGGCAGGTCGCGCGTTCGAGATTATACGGAACTCTGTTGCGTACCCAAACCTCAATGTGAAAATATGCGCGACACACGCGGGTATCGCTACGGGTGAGGACGGCGCAACCCACCAATGTATCGAGGATATTGCGATTATGCGTGCCATACCGAATATGACCGTAATCAATCCCGCAGATGATACCGAGGCATACGCCGCCGTACTCGCTATGAAAGATTACCCGAAACCCGTCTATATGCGGCTCGGTAGACTTGCCGTACCCGTTGTGTTCGACAGGGCAACCTACAAGTTTGAACTCGGTAAGGGTATCGTTATGCGCCGCACTGACAAGGACGCGGTTACCATAATCGCAAGCGGATTAACCGTTGACCGCGCCGCCACTGCCACCGAAATATTAGCCGCAAAGGGCATATCCGCGCGGCTCGTGAATATCCACACTATCAAGCCCCTCGACACCGACCTGATAATAGACTGCGCAAAAGAAACAGGCAAAATCATAGTAGTCGAGGAACACACCGAAATCGGCGGACTGGGTAGCGCGGTATGCGACGCGCTCGCGGAACACTACCCGACACCCGTGAAAAAAATAGCCGTACCCGACCGTTTCGGTTTCTCGGGTGCAGCCCTCGATTTGCTTGACTTGTTCGGGTTCTCGCCGGAGAACATTGCTAAGGTAACAGAAGAATTTATCTCCCAACATACCAGCAAATAACACGTTCACCTTCGTTCCCCCTTGTCCTCGTTTGTTGTGTTCCCCTTGTCCTTGATGTATCCCTGATAATAGAATAGGCTTTCAATGAAATACAAGATGTCCGCGCTGTTTGATATGCACGTCCACTTTCGCGACCCCGGGCAGACACATAAGGAAACGCTTGACAGTGGTTCGAGTGCCGCGTATTACGGCGGGTTTGACGGTGTGCTTTGTATGCCTAATACTGTGCCTGTTGTCGATACACCTGAACTTGTCAAGTATATTAGCGGCGTCCGTAACGGTGTACAAGTATATGCCGCCGCCGCAATTACTAAGGGCTTGTCGGGGGTGGAATTAACCGACTTTGCCGCGCTTAAATCCGCGGGAGCGATTGCCGTTACGGACGATGGGAAACCCGTTTCCGACCCGAAATTGTTCCGCGAGGCATTGTTACGCGCGGAGGATAATGGGTTACTCCTCCTCTCGCACAGTGAGGATTTGCAGTACATCGGCAACGCGGACGAAACCGCCGCCGAATACCGCGCCGTTGAACGGGAAGTCGAACTCGCCGTTGAAACTAATACGCGTCTACACCTTACCCATATCTCCTGTGAAAAATCTCTCGCAATAATACGCGAGGCAAAACGGCAAAACCCTAAAATTACCTGTGACACCGCCCCCCATTATTTTTCGTTCTCCAAAGACGATATAAATAATAATACAAACTTCAAAATGAACCCCCCATTACGCGCAGAGTCCGACCGCCGCGCCGTAATCTCCGCTATCAAAGACCGCACCATTGACGCAATTATAACCGACCACGCACCCCATAGCAAGACAGAAAACTCCGTACCGTACGATACCGCGCCGAACGGCATTATCGGACTCGAAACCTCACTCACCGCTACAATATCCGCGCTGTACCATAAGCATAATATTCCCGTGTCGCGTATCACTGAACTAATGTCCGATAAGCCGCGTGAAATATTGCGGTTGCCTAAAACTAATAAGTATATTATAATTGATACGGACGAAGCCTACACGGTGAACGCGGGTAACTTTAAGTCGCTCTCGCGTAACTGCCCGTGGAACGGTGTCAAATTATACGGTACGATTACCGACAAAAACTTCTGAGGATTTAATATGTCGATAGAAATACTGCGCCAAAAGATACGCGAAAAGAATAATCCGACCGTTGTCGGGCTTGACCCAAACCTCGACTTTATCCCCGAATACCTTAAACTCAAATACTACTCGAAATACGGTGAGGGGTTAAAATCCGCCGCAAAAGCAGTATATGCCTTTAACAAGGGCATAATCGACAATATCGCGGACGTTGTCCCCGCGATTAAACCGCAAGCCGCCTACTATGAACGGCTCGGCGCGAACGGTGTCAAAACACTGAAAAAGACCATAGAATACGCACAAAAACGCGGATTGTACGTTATCACGGACGGAAACCGGAACGACATCGGCGCAACTTCGGAAGCATACGCGGACGCGCATTTGTCCACAATAAATACAGGACACGATGAATCCACTCCGTTTGGGGCGGATTCATTGACCGTCAACGGATACCTCGGCACGGACGGTATCAAACCATTCCTCAACGTGTGCCAAAACAACCAAAAATCAATATTCGTACTCGTGAAAACCTCTAACCCGTCAAGCGGCGAACTCCAAGACCTCAAACTCGAAAACGGTTTAACCGTATACGAGCAAATGGCGGAACTTATTAAACAGTGGGACGAATCGGGCAAGTACATCGGTGCGGTAGTTGGCGCTACATACCCGTCGCAACTGACCGCACTACGCAAGCGGTTACCGAATACGCTGTTCCTAATACCTGGATACGGGGCGCAGGGCGGCACGGCGGCGGATATTATAGGTGCGTTCTCAAACGGGATTGACAACGGCATTGTAAACAACTCGCGTGGTATATTAACGGCGTACATCAAGAACGGCTCACACCCGTCAGACTTCGGTCGCGACGCGAAAGTAGCGGCTGTGAAAATGAAAGAGGACTTACTCGCTGTTATCAAGTAATACACAGGGATAAACAAGGGGGAACGTGTTCTTTTTCTTTCGTTGCAATATATACTCCTTATCGGGGTGTGTTCCCTTATAAATATTGAGGTGGGTTATGATACTTGACAACTATGTAATGGCGGAACTGAACGGCAAGTTCCCGACCGGCACGTTCGACCTAATATCGCAAGGCGGCGACCGCGTATTATACCGTAATAACAAGGGACAAGTATTGTCCGAAGTTTCTGACAAAGTTTATTTTACTCCCACACCGAATACAACGGGGCTAATTATCCCTATACCGCACGGCACGCCCTTACCCTCGCAAATTGCAATGTCGATACGCGCGTTTATTATCGCGCACCCTAAATAATACAATCATAATGATACTACTAAAAAAAATTCTTCGCGGTTTTGGTATCTCGTTTGCCGTTTTGCTCGCGGTATACACGGGGTTTGTTCGGCGCGGCGCACCGAATATCGGGACTGTGTTGCTGTTTTTAATCGCCGTATATTTGTTTGTTGTGTTCGTTTTCGGGGCGCGCCTAAAAAATGCGCCTTGGAAACCCGTTCGGACAGGGTATTTGTTCGTTAAATGCCTGTTCGTTGCGTTTTGCGCTTGGTGCGTTGTAATAAGAGGTGTCCTCATCTACCACGCATACTTTAACCCCCCTCCCAAAAATCCCGATACGCCGCACACCGTTATTGTACTCGGCTGTCAGGTAAACGGCGATACACCCGAAACCGCGTACCCCAGTACAATGCTCAAAACGCGCCTCGATGCCGCCTTGGATTACCTCGCCGACCACCCCGAAGATGTCGTAATTGTGTCGGGTGGACAGGGGAATAATGAACCCGTTTCCGAAGCGGATATGATGCGCGATTACCTCGTCGGTAAAGGCATCGAAAATACCATTTTCACGGAGAATGATTCAGTCAACACCGAACAGAATATGCGGTATTCATCAATAATTATCGCCAACAATAACCTCCCCGCCAAAGTTGTTATCGTCACTGACGCGTTCCACGAGTACCGCGCAAAAAACGACCTTAAAAAACAATCAAACATTACCGTAATTTATTCACACCCCGCAAATACAAGCCCAACTTACATTGCTCCAAACTGGTTTCGGGAAATTTGCGCGGTGACTTATAACTTGGTTTTCTATAATATATATGAATGAAAATAAAATCCCTGCCTTTCTGATACTCGAAAATGGGCGCGTTTTCAAAGGGTATTCTTTCGGCGCAAGCGGTACTTCCGTGGGCGAAGCAGTGTTCACTACGGGTATGACGGGGTATCAGGAAACACTAACCGACCCATCTTATTCGGGGCAGATTATCATACAGACGTTCCCTTTAATCGGCAACTATGGGGTAAATCTCGACGACTACGAGAGTGGAGGCAACGCGAAACAAATCGCCGCTTGCGGTTACGTTGTCCGCGAATGGTGCGAAAATCCGTCTAACTTCCGCGAGAACGGTACGGTTAATGAACTACTCAAACGGCATAATATTGTCGGGTTGTATGGGATTGATACACGCGCGTTGACGCGGATTATCCGCGAATACGGCGTTATGAACGCTGTCATTACCACGGACGAGTCGGTTACTAAACTCGACCCGAAATTACTCGTCACCGAACCCGTGAAATACGTTTCCGTGTCCAAAAAACAAGTATTCCCCTCGGAGGACGAAAAGTACAATATCGCGCTTATCGACTACGGGTACAAAAAAAGTATCAAAGACGAACTCGTGAAACGCGGTTGCACCGTAACCGTGTTCCCTTATGACACGGGCGCGGACGAGATATTAAACGGCGGCTTTGACGGTGTAATGCTCTCGAACGGTCCCGGCGACCCACAAGTGAATGTCAAATCTATCGACACCGTTCGGGATATACTAAACTCTGACTTGCCGTTATTCGGGATATGCCTCGGACACCAACTCGCCGCCCTCGCAAGCGGCGCGCGTACCGTCAAACTCAAATACGGGCATCGCGGCGCGAACCAACCCGTACTCGATATTCGCACGGGCAAGACGTACATTACTTCGCAAAACCACGGATACGCGGTAGTGAATGACAGCGTGAACCCCGACATTGCCGAAATATCGCATACCAACGCGAATGATAAGACGTCCGAGGGGATACGATACAAGAACGGACACGCATTCACTGTCCAGTTCCACCCCGAGGCGCACGGAGGTCCGCTCGACACCGCGTATTTGTTTGACGAGTTTTTGGAACTTATACAAAAATAATAAAAAACAAAACCACCCGATAATGGGTGGTTTTGTTGCATAAGTCTTTACAATTCTTTACAGGCTTTGCTTGACCGTAACTCCGTCGACTTGGTGTTCCGCGTATTCCTCGATTGTGAAACGGTTAGTTTCGAGTATCTTCCCTTGCAACGCGGTAATATCCCCGATAAGCCGCGATGTAATATTTTTTAGTTTGTCTTTGTTATCGCGTAAGTCGCCGTTTTCCGTGTCGGGTAATTCGGAGGACGGGATAATCTCGCCGAACCATACATCTGCACCGATAACCTTACCCTTTTTGTTACGGCGGTACATCACACACGCAGGCAGTATATCCTTGCCCGCACGCGCCGCGATTAACGCCGTGCCGCTCTTGCCCCGTGCAATTTTGCCGTCAAACGACCGCTTGCCCTCAGGGAATATTATGAGTATCCGCCCCGATTTAACATCGCTCACTGCCCTGTCGAGAGCCGCGCCATTGTCGCCGCCCTTCTCCACCGGGAATGCTCCGAGTGCCGTAATCAGCCACTTAAACGGTTTTCCGCCCTCAAATAATTCCTTCTTCGCCATAAAGGAAAATGTACCCTTGACAAGCGCGGCAAGTAGCGGCGGGTCAAAGTAATTTTGGTGGTTCGATGCGATTACATAACCGCCGTTCTTTTTCAAGTCGCGGTGACTTAGTTTTGGGATATTCTCCCGACCGTAAACGCGTATTTTGTACTTTATATTAAAGTATATGCTAAGCAAGAACCGAAAAACAATATACATTATTTTGCAGTTTCCTCTGTTACGTCAGAATTTACAGTTTCCCCCTCGGTTATCGGCTCGCCGTCTGCGTTCTCGCCGTTTTCGCCGTTTTCGCCGTCCGTTTCTTCAACCTTGGGTTCGGGCGGTTTGTTCGCCAATGCTTGGAGTTCGAGGAGTTCCCGTTCCTTTGCTTTGTTGAAATCGGACAGATACGCGCGCGCCATAACTTCAAGGATATGCGCGGACTGCCCTAACGTGTAAGTTGATGTGTTGAGTACGGAATATCCGCGTGTCGCTCGCGCAATCTCCTCTGTGAGGAGCGGAGCATTTTCACGTTCGCTGTCGGCTTTGTCGCGCTCGTTAATATCTTTGAGAACTTCGTCAAGCGTAATGTCGGGGTTTTCGGGGAGGAGTTCCTTTAACCGCCGCGCCGCACGCACTTCGGGGTTCGCCGTAATAAATATTTTGCAAGGCGCGTCGGGGAACACAACCGTAGAAATGTCACGCCCCTCCATAACCACCGCGTATTTGTCGGCGTATTCGTGCTCGAAATTGAGTATAAACTCGCGCACGGCAGGCAACTGCGAAATCCTCGACGTCAGTCGGCTTATCTCAGGCGAGTGTATTACTACTTCCACGTCCGCACCATTGAGGAAAATGTGTGGGTCTGGTAGCGCACCGATTAAAAATGGATTGTTATTGGATATGATAAACTTGGACTCCAACCGTATATTAGGGAGTTCCTTTTCGATTTTGGCAATCGCCTCTTCGGTATATTTACCGTATTGTCCCGTGATTGCATCAAATTCGGGTACGACACCCATACACAGGAAATTATACGCGACCGCGCGGAAGAGTCCGCCCGTGTCGAGGTATTGAATATCAAGGCGTTTCGATAATTCGCTCGCAAGCGAACTTTTACCCGCACCCGCGGGCCCATCTATTGCCACGACAAAGTTTTTCATTAACATATTCAGCCACCTGTTGTTTCCTTATTTGGTTTGGTAGTGGGTTTTATCGGCTTGGTTGCCCCGAAAACTTTCGGGATACACAGCCTGTCGATATATGGGGTGAGGATATTCATTATGAGTATCGAGAACGACACTCCCTCGGGCATTGACGCGAAATGGCGGATTACAAAGGTAATTATGCCGCAACCGATACCGAATATTACTTTGCCCTTTTCCGTGAGAGGGGTTGTAGCGTAGTCAGTCGCCATAAAGAACGCGCCGAGTATCAGACCGCCCGATAATACTTCAAAGAGTATCTCATTGCCTTTGAAACCGCTTGCGAACGCGGACATAACCGCAACTGTGCCGATAAACGCAACGGGTGTGGACAATGATATTATGCGTGTGATAACAAGGAACAATCCGCCGAGTATCAGTGCGGCGGCGCAAGTTTCGCCGAGTACGCCGCCGTGAAATCCGAAGAATAAATCGGATATGCCTGTGAGTTGTCCACTTTCCGCGCGTAGTGCAAGTGGTGTCGCGGACGTCATAGCATCGAGTGCGCCGCCCGACGGGGGCAAATCGAGGGGAGCTTTGAGCGGTGTAATAAAAGTATTCATACGCGCGGTGAACGACAACATCAAGACGATACGCGCGACAATGGCGGGGTTCGCAAAGTTCTGCCCTATACCGCCGAACATTTGTTTAACGACTACGACTGCGACAAAACTACCGATAACAGCGATATAAAACGGCAATGTGACGGGGAGGTTAAACGCAATCAACACGCCTGTGACCGCCGCCGAGAAATCCCCGACTGTGTTCGGGCGTTTTGCAATTTTCTCGAAACCCCACTCAAAAAATACACACGACAACACGCACACCATTGTCAACACAAGGGCGCGTATCCCGAATATATACACTGACGCGGCGAGCGCGGGTGCAAGCGAAATCAGCACCAACGCCATTATCCGCGACGTGGTAGCAGGGGATTTTATATGCGGCGACGGTTCAACAATATATTTGTTCATACCCTAAATCTATTTTACGGATACTGCAACTAATCTTATTTTGGATAGTTTACCACATTTTGTTTTCCTTTTCAACTACCCTTTACCCCCTTTGCGAAATAAATTTTCGAGGAGTATATTTACGCCGAACGAGAGGAATACTAAAAGCACCATTGTTTTCTTGAATTGGCAATTTTAACAATCGTACATACGGACAAACCTTATGCAACAATTTGATTCGGAGAGCAGTGTGTTTTATAACAAAGTAGAAATCAGCGGTATATCAACCTCGTCGCTCAAAACGCTGAAAGAGCAAGAAAAACAAGATTTGCTTCACCGTACGAGGGCGGGGGATATGCAAGCGCGTGACGACCTTATCAAGGGTAATTTGCGGCTTGTATTGTCTGTTATACAGAAATTTATCGCCCGTGATAACGCGGACGATTTGTTTCAAGTGGGAGTAATCGGACTTATAAAGGCGGTGGACAATTTTGACACGAGCCTTAACGTGAAGTTCAGCACTTATGCCGTGCCTATGATATTAGGCGAGATTAAACGGTATTTGCGCGACAATGCGCACGTTCGGGTATCGCGTTCGATACGGGATAACGCATACAAGGCATTACAAGCGCGTGAACGGTTAATGGAAGCCGACCCGCAACGCTCGTCAGAACCGACTTATGACGAATTGGCTAAGGAACTCGGCATCTCTCGTGAGGACGTACTGATTGCAATGGAATCGATTGCGGAACCTGTATCGCTATACGAACCCGTATACACGGACGGGGGCGACACAATATATGTTATGGACCAAATCGGCGACAGCAACGACGACAATGTATGGGTGGAAAAAATAGCTCTCAACAACGCATTCAAATCGCTGTCCGACCGCGAGAAAAACATATTATCATTACGATACTACGTTGGCAAGACCCAGATTGAAGTGGCGGAGCGGATAGGTATTTCACAGGCACAGGTATCTCGCTTAGAAAAGACAGCATTAGCAAAAATGCGGCGGAAACTATGACACCATTTATTTTAACACGGCGCGATGTGGACAATCGCGCCCTACACGACACTTTTTTTGTAATGGTGACGTGTATGTTAATATGTGGTGTTACATCATTCGGTTGGAGCAGTGTTTAGCAAACAAACAAAAACAAGCCCCGATAAACAATCGAGGTTTGTTAGTCATAAGTAATCTCGTTATAAGTAATCGCAACAACGAACCACTCGGAATAAATTTGGTAGCAATCGCAACTTCCAGCCCGTACGGCGAGTACCGCGACGAGAGCCTCGCTGGCGAGGTGCAGGGGGCGCGTAGCCCCCTGCTGGGGGTTTGGGGGCAAAGCCCCCAACGTACTCCAACGTACTCCAACGTACTCCAACGTACTCCAACGTAACCCAACCCCTCGCAAGGTCCCACTTCGCGCGCAGCGCGACAAGCAATAAACGTCCTCTTCGTTGCCCCTTGTTGCCCTTCGTTCTCTTACTGCCCTTTGCCTATTGCTTGTTACCTTAGCATTCGCTGTACACGCCCGTGCGGCTACTGAATGCCGGTTCGGCGTCCGGGTTCTCTTGCAAGTATATATCATACGCCGCGAATATCCTATCCTCCAACATTTTCCGCGCTTCGGGGTTTATCGGGTGGATTATGTCGCGGAACGTCCCGTTCTCGTCGCGGCGACTCGGCATAGCAACAAATATTCTGTCCTCTCCTTGCACTAACTTGATGTCGTGAACGGCGAACGAGCCGTCTATTGTAAGGGATACTACGGCTTTGAGCCGCCCCTCTTGAAGTATCTTCCGTATCCTTATATCTGTAATTTCCATTCTAACGCTCCTTATATAAAATCGTGTTTTGGGTGTTTACCGTATTCAGTTTGAATAACTATATTTTGCCCAATGAAACATAATAATATGCGCGTTTCGGGCTTGACGAGATGTGGTATAATATTACATAATATATTTATTTAAGGACTATAAAAATGCGAAAAAAATTTTTTGCCCTACTCCTGTCTGTTGCCTTGGTAATATCGGGGTGTGCGAACTCAACCGACGATACCGTGAACTCAACCACCTCCCTTACAAATATTTTTACAAATGAAATTATAGAAACCTACACAGCCGCAACCGAGATAATTGCGGCAACAGCCTCTAATACCATTATAACGTCCGAATCGACAACTGCAAGCACCAAACCACCGTCAACAAACGACACTAATTCCGAATATACTGAGCCAATCATAATCCCTGAGCGCAAACCGCTGTCTGGCAAAGTAATCTGTATCGACCCCGGACATCAAGCAGGAGGCGGTAACAATGCGCCTGAACCCGTTGCTCCGTGGAGTAAGGAAACGAAAAAAAAGGTTACCGCGGGGACGGCGAGCCGATTTGGGCGCGGCGCGGAATATAAAATTACTTTGATTGTATCGCTCAAACTACGCGACATCTTAGAGGAATACGGTGCAACGGTTGTTATGACACGGACGACAAACGATGTTGACATAAGCAATATCGAACGGGCGCAAATTGCGAATGAGGCGGAGGCGGATTTATTCCTCCGCGTACACTGCAATGGCAGTACCAACGCGGCAACGAACGGAATTAACATTCATATCCCGAAGGCGAACGGACACCAACCCGATGAGTTAATCAATACAAGCGCGGCAATGGCAAAGGTTATGCTTGCGGCGGTAATTGCGGAAACGGGTGCAAATGATAAGGGGCTTGTCAAACGGTCGGACTTCACGGGGCTCAATTGGTCGGAAGTGCCTGTGT